>CBDTXT010000392.1:0-3317 GCA_965364465.1 uncultured Chromatiaceae bacterium | reverse complement strand
AGAGACTCTTGGGGTTGGTGCTGCTCATCCCAATCGCGGTGGGCAGCAATCCGCTAAAGGCCGAAATCAACACCAGCGGCGCGGTTGGTGGACAGTCGTTCCATCAGGGCAATCAGTTCCGTCTGCAGTGCTGGCAGGAGGGCAATAAGGTTGTCGACGAGTCTGCGCTGCAGGGGATGACCGTGGGGCCTGCGCTGAATGGCAGTACGATATCCTTTCGCCGCCGCGGCGAGCAGGGTGCGTCGGTGGGGCTCATTTCGGTAGACCGCAACCTGTGCATGACCAGCCCGAACTGAGCCGCGCGTTCAATTTCGCAGATCGATCTGGCGCGTCATTGCTTGACGTTGCGGCAGGAGATTCGGTTTGATCTTCCGTTGTGGCTGTGGACTTCGCACGACTCGTCAGATGCTCGAGCAGCCCACTAGCCACCACACAGCGAATAGCGCCTCCGGGTTCGGCCAGTCAACGACGCCAGAGTGTCCCAGCTTTGCTGGGGCGGCAGAGACGGTGTGACAGTGCCGGGAGTCTCACAGTAGCTTCGAGTCGTGAGCCGCCAAACACCATGCAACTGGGAGAACATGCGTTCGATGGGAGACATCGGCCACCCGTGCTGGGAGTGCACGCCGCGCCGCGCGTAACGGCCGATGTGTTTCATGGCGGACTAACTCATGCGCGCTTGACAGAACGCAAAAACCACCCCTTGAAACGTAGCTTGGCGCACCTATGTATAGGTCAGGAGGGCAAGGCTCCGGCCTCGCCGCATGTGTGAAAGCAAATCAGCCGATAGGGAGGAAACAGTCATGAGCATGACCCGATACGAACCCTGGAGTCTTCTCGAGCAAATGCGTCGGGAGATGGACCGTGCGATGGACACCCGGACCGCTGAGGGCAGCAGTGTCGCAACCAGCGACTGGGTGCCTGCCGTCGACATCAAGGAAGATTCTGAGGCCTTCTTGATCATGGCCGATATTCCGGGTGTCGACCCGAAAGATATCGAGGTGCACATGGAGAACGGGCTGCTGACCATCAAGGGTGAGAAAGAGTCCGAGAAGAAGGAAGAGAAGGAGGGCTACAAGCGGGTGGAGCGCAGCTACGGCAGCTTCTACCGCCGTTTTAGCCTGCCCGATACGGCCGATCCGGAAAAGATCACCGCGAAGAGCAACCATGGGGTGCTCGAAGTGCGGATCGGGAAGCACGAGAAGGTCCAACCGCGCAAGATCTCGGTCGACAGTTGATGTCACACCCGGCCCGGCGCCCGCGCGGTGCGCCGGGCCCATCGTGACCGCTTACCGGGCGCCGCAGGCAAATAGATGGATTACAAAGACTACTACGCCGTGATGGACGTGGCGCGCGACGCGAGCCAGGACGACATCAAGCGCGCCTATCGAAAGCTGGCGCGCAAGTATCATCCCGATGTTAGCAAGGAGGCGGACGCGGAGCAGCGTTTCAAGGAACTCGGCGAGGCCTACGAGGTGCTGAAGGATCCCGAGAAGCGGGCCGCCTACGACCAGCTCGGCAGCAACTGGCGGGCGGGACAGGATTTCCGACCGCCACCGGGCTGGGATGCCGGTTTCGAGTTTTCCGGCGGTGGCTACACCGAGGCCGACGAGGCAGGCTTCTCGGACTTTTTCGAAAGTCTGTTCGGGCACGACGGTCATGCGCATAGCCCGGGTTTTTCGCGTCGCAGACGCCCCAGGGGACGCGGCGAGGATCACCATGCCCGGGTCGAAGTCAATCTGGAAGATGCGTTCCACGGTGCGACGATGAGCCTGCAGCTGCGGATCCCCGAATACGATGCGCAGGGCCGGCTCAGTGACAGGCTGCGTAAGCTCCAGGTCAAGATCCCGCGCGGCGTCACCGCGGGCAAGCGGATCAGGCTGGCGGGTCAGGGCGGCGCCGGGTTCAATGGCGGCCCGGCGGGCGACCTGTTCCTGGAAGTCGGCATTCGGCCGCATGCGCTGTACCAGGTCGACGGCAAAGACATCTTCCTGAATCTGCCGATCACGCCCTGGGAGGCCGCGCTCGGCGGCCGCGTCGAGGTACCGACGCCGGGCGGTCGCGTGGACCTGAATATCCCCGCGGGTGCCCGCAGCGGACAGAAGCTGCGTTTGAAGGGACGCGGTATCCCGGTGCCCGGCGGGCCGCCGGGCGACCAATTCGTCGTACTCCAGATCGTGGTGCCACCGGCCGACACGCAGGCCAGCAAGGACCTGTACCGGCAGATGGCGCGCGAAATCCCGTTCAACCCGCGGACGCATCTGGGAGGCTGATGTGGCAGGCGAGCGACAGGCATTCCAGCCGGATATCGATTACAGCTTCACCCTGGCCGAACTCTCGCGCTGTTGTGGCGTGTCGGCCGAGAAGATCCTGGTCCTGGTCGGTGAGGGCGTGCTCGAACCGTGCGGTCGGACGGAGCGGGAGTGGCGCTTCGGCGGCAGCGATCTGGCTCGGGCGATGCAGGCCTTGCGGCTGGAGCAGGATCTCGGGATCAACACCGCGGGCGCCGCATTGGCGCTCGATCTGCTGGATGAGATGCAGCGGTTGCGCCACCGGCTGCAGCTGATGGAATCGCTGATCTTTCCACGCTGAAGAATCGGCAGAAACGAGGGGGGACTATGGCTACCTTTGAACAACTGCGCCGCGGACTGGGCAGGACCTGGGAGAGCATCGCCGAGGGTTGGCACACACTGAGTGAACGCGCCGGGCAGGCGTTGACCCGTTTTCATCCACTGGACAGCCGTGGCGACCTCGATACCTGGGAGGACCAGGTCAGCCGTTATGCGGCTGACTGGGGACTGCTCGCGACCGAGATACAAGAGGACGACAAGGGCCTGATCGTGCGCCTCGAGGTGCCGGGCATGGACCGGGAGGACTTCGATATCGACGTCCTGGACGATCACCTCGTGGTGCGCGGCGAGAAGCGCGTGCGGCACGAGCAGCGCGAGGGACGCTTCCATCTGATGGAGTGCGCCTATGGCCGGTTCGAGCGTGCGATATCCTTGCCGTTCGAGGTCGATGGCGGTAGCGCCGACGCGCGCTACCGGCACGGTGTGCTGAGTGTGCGGCTGCCGCGGCTGCGTGCCACCGCGGGTCGACGGATCCCGGTCAACGGCGGCGCCTGAGACCGCGCTCCCTTTAGGGTGCCTCGAAAAATCGAGGTGACCGCGCGGCACAGGGATGTGCCGCCATGTTCAATCGCGACAAGTGATTGAAAGTGAAGGAAAGCGAAAACCGCGTTTTTCGCTCCTCCGTGGAGAAAAACGCTATGGACGGCATTTTTCGAGGTCCCCTTTAGTCGTCCCGGCGCACCGTGAGTT
>CBDTXT010000391.1:0-3318 GCA_965364465.1 uncultured Chromatiaceae bacterium | reverse complement strand
CGCAACGACGAGTACGTGCGCGCCCGCCTGCACTGGGGCGTGACCCCGGCCCTGCTCGCCTGGGTACTGCTCGCGGTGCAGCCGGCCCGTATCGCATTGCTCGGCTTTGCCGCGCTTTTCGTGCTGATCCTAATCGTCGACCGCTTCCTGTTGCCAGTCCTGGACGCGACCTATCGCGAGCTGCGCGTGAGGCTCTCCGTCATTGTCGTCGTGTCGCTTTTGGTCGCCGCGCTGGGTGGGCGCGGGCTCGTCTGAACACCATCCTACGCGGCGCGCCCGACGCCAGGCGAGCATCCAACAGCAGGCCCCGTGAGCCAATGCGTTCGCGATCGAGGTGAGGATCCTGCTGGACGGGCCGGCGGTCTGGTCTTTCCTCTGCAGGCTTGTATCCTTGACGGACCCCAAGACTTCCGCAGATGCGAGGAGAGGCTCATGCGACCGGGCGACGAAAAACGACCCAGCGAAATCGATCAGGCCATACAGCAGTTGGCGCGCGCGCTGGCCAAATCAGAGCAACGACACGAACGCACGGCCAGGCGGCAGCGCTGGTTCTTTTTGCTGGCCACGACGACGCTGCTGGCGGTGTTCTCCCTTGGTGGTCAGTTCGGCAGGACAGCATTGGCCCAGACGCCGCCGCCTTTGATGCCGTCTGCGGTGGAGTTTTCGCCACAGCGCGCTGCGGCCGATCGGGAGGCCCTGCTGTCACAGATGCCCGACGAAGCCAGGGCAGAGCTCGATGCCTTCGAGCAGCGGGTCGAACGGATAGGGCGCTACATGCAGACCTGGGATGAACGCCAGGCCGGGGCCGTCGTCGCGCTGATGTTGCAGCGCATCGCGGGCAACATGGATGCGATGCCCGAGATACACAAGGAAATGCAGACCATGAATTCGTTCATGCAGGCGATGCCGGTAGTGGCGGCCGAGATGCAGCGAATGAGTGCCCATCTGGCCGTGATAACCGCCAACATGGGCATCATGACCCGCAACATGGATTCCACCATGGGCCGTATGGGGCGGATGGCGCCCTGGCCCTAGCCGACCGCGTCGGGCCGCTTGCCGGTGGCGGGGTCAACCGCGTGACTCAACGGCTTCCGGCAGTTCACCCCTGGCGATGCGCTTGGACAGCGCGTAGATGCGCTTGAGTTTGTCCGCTACCTCCATCTCCAGCCGGAACGCGTCCAGGCTGGCCGGTTCCGCTGCGGTCAGTTGGTCGACCTGATGCTGCAGGGCCTGGTCCACCAGACGGTGGATGTCGTCTTTGGCCGCCAGCACGTCCTGGGCCGCCTGTTGGTCGTCCTTTTCGACCGCACGGATCGCCGATCGCAGCGCCTCCAGGATCGCCGCATGGAGGTTCAAATAGATAGCGCGCAGGGTGTCGGTGGCCCGTACGCCCTTGGCGCGTGCATCGTCGACGAGCTTGAGCAGGTCCGTTGCGATGATGTCGCCGACACCTTCCAGATTGTCGGTTGCCCCAACCAGCTGGATGAACTCCTGGCTCTGTGCCGGGGTCATGGACTTGATGTGGATTGCGCGCAGGTACTCGATGATCTCCTCGTACAATATGTCGACCTTGTCCTCGTCTTTGCGAATCTGGTCCGCCGCCTTCGGGTCGTCCATGATCCCCGAAATCCGTGCCAGCATGCCCTGGAGGATCTCGCCGAGGTGACCGATCTCGAACCGGGCGCGTTCCAGCGCAAGGGACGGCGTTTTCAGGAGTTCCTTGTCGAGGAACTTCGGCCTCACAATGATGCGTTCGGATTCGGGGCGGTCCGGTAGCAGGCGCTCGACCAGCCTTGCCAGGGGCACGGTGAACCAGATGAAGATGAAGGTATTGACCACGTTGAATAGCGTGTGGGCATTCGCGATCTGGCGTGGTACCTCGGCGGCCATGCGCTCGGTGCCGGACAACGCCGGGTAGGAGGGCGAGATGTCCGCCACCAATCCGGCGAACTGCGGAATGAAAAACACCCAGAGCAATACCCCGGCGACGTTGAACAGCACGTGTACTGCCGCGGCGCGGGCCGCTTCGACCGGCTTGCCGATGGCCGCGAGGATCGCGGTCACACAGGTACCTATGTTCGATCCGAAGGCCAGCGCGATGCCGGCCGGGAGGCTGATCAGACCCTCGGTGGCCATCACGATTGCGATGCCGGTCGTGGCCGCGGATGACTGCACCAGGCCCGTGAATACCGCGCCGACCAGAATGCCGAACACCGGGTCCTCCATACGCTGCATCAGGTCGAGGAACGGCTGGTAGCTGCGCAGCGGGTTCATCGCCTCGCTCATCAGCCCCATGCCGAAGAAGATCAGGCCCAGGCCCATAATCATCTCGCCGTAATGGCGGAAGCGGTCCTGCTTCGCGGTGAACAACATCAGAAAGCCCGGTGCCACCAGCAGCAGCGCGTACTGGGTGACGTTGAACGCGACGATCTGCGCAGTAAAGGTGCTGCCGATGTTCGCACCCATGATCACCCCGACCGACTGGGCGAAGGTCATCACGCCCGCGGTTATGAAGCCCACAACCAACACCGTGGTCACCGACGAGGAGTTGAGCACCGCGGTGACGAAGGCGCCGGTCAGTGCGCCCATGAAGCGGTTCTTGGTCAGCCGTTCCATCAGCTTCTTGAGCCCTTCGCCGGCGGCCGCCTTCAGCCCGTTGGACATCTGTTCCATACCGAACAGGAACAGAGCGAGCCCGCCGAAGAGTCCCATCATCAGCCGCAGCCAATCGATCTGATCGCCGGTCTCGAGCTCTGCGGCCGCCACGGCGAAGGCCAGCAGCGACAGCAGGCTGACCCCAGCCGCGCGGCTCCTGAGATACCCGGATGCGTTGTGGAAACTTTTTCTCATAAAGTCATCCCCATGCTGATGTGCGAACCTTGGTCGAGGGTGGGTCGGAATCTGCCAAGGAAGAGCGGGATCAGAACTGCGTTTGCCAGATCCACGAAAAAGGCGCAGACCAGCGGAACGCTGATGAACGCGCGGTGCGAGGCGCCGTGGCGCTTTGTCACGGCCGCCATATTGGCCATCGCGGTCGGCGTGGCACCCAGCGAGATCCCGCCGAGACCGGCCGATATCATCGCCGCATCATAGTTGCGACCCATCGCTGGGAAGACCACGAAGATATTGTTTGCGACCGCTACGATGAACTGGGTCACGGCAAGGGAGCCGTCCACGCGCAACACGCCGTCCGCAAACTCCATTCCTCAATACCCCTCCGAAACCGATGGGTGATGATTCGATGCGCACGCTATGGAACGGGGCCGTGCGCGGCTGGGGCGCCAGGCGACGCGTATGCTGCGCCCCCGCCGGTCTTCG
>CBDTXT010000390.1:0-3353 GCA_965364465.1 uncultured Chromatiaceae bacterium | reverse complement strand
TGCGGCGGTCGATCGCGTGGCGGCGGGCCTGCTGGCGACAGGATTCGCGCGAGGCGACCGGGTCGGTGTCTGGTCGACCAACAACATCGAGTGGCTGCTGCTGCAGCTGGCCACCGCGCGTATCGGGGTGGTGCTGGTCAACATCAATCCCGCCTACCGGCCGCGCGAACTCGCCTATGCCTTGCAGCGCTCCGAGGTGCAGGGGCTGTTCCTTGTCCCGCGCTTCCGCGGCAGTGACTATGTGGCCATGCTGCTGGAACTGATGCCGGAGCTGGCCGCTTGCGCGCCGGATCATCTGCACAATGCCACGCTGCCGCAGCTGCGCCGGGTCGTGCTGTACGACGCGCGGACACCGGAGCAGACCGTGCGGCCGCATGCCGGCTTCATGACCTGGCAGGAGCTGCTGGCCGCGGGCGCGGACATCGGCACGCAGCAGCTGGATGAGGCCGCCGCGATGCTGGACCGCGACGACCCGATCAATATCCAGTACACCTCGGGGACCACCGGCTTTCCGAAGGCCGTCGTGCTGACCCACCACAACATCCTCAACAATGCCTGGTTCTCCGCCCTGGCCATGCACTTCGGCCCCGGCGACCGGCTTGCCGTGCCGGTGCCCTTCTATCACTGCTTCGGTATGGTGCTGGCCAACCTGTTGTGCGTGTCGGTCGGTGCCTGCATGGTGCTGCCGTGCGAGCACTTCGACGCACTGGCCGTGCTGCAGGCGATCGAGCAGGAACGCTGCACCGCGGTGCACGGCGTACCGACCATGTTCATCGCGGAACTCGAGCATCCCCGCTTCGGTGAGTGCGATCTAACGAGTCTGCGCAGCGGCATCATGGCCGGGGCGCCTTGCCCGCCGGCTTTGATGCGTCGCGTGATCGGCGATCTGCACTGCCCCGAGATCCTGATCGGCTATGGCGAGACCGAGGCGTCGCCGCTGACCCATCTGACGCATCCGGAGGACAGCGTCGAGCGGCGTATCGAGACGGTCGGCGCCAATCTGCCGCACCAGGAGGTCAAGGTCATCGACCTGCGGAGTGGTGCGACCCTGCCGGTCGGCGTGGTGGGCGAGGTCTGTTTCCGTGGTTACCACATCATGCGTGGCTACTATGGCGATGCGGAGGCGACGGCCAGGGCGGTGGATGATGCCGGCTGGCTGCGCTCGGGCGATCTGGGTTCGATGGACGCCGCCGGCTATCTACGTATCACCGGCCGCCTGAAGGAGATGATCATCCGGGGCGGCGAGAACATCTATCCGGCCGAGATCGAAGAGTTTCTCTTCGCCCACCCGGACATCGCCCAGGTGGCCGTGTTCGGCATACCGGACGAGTACTATGGTGAGGAACTGGTGGCCTGGATCCAGCGCCATGCCGACTCGGCGCTCGACGAGGCGGCCGTGCGTAACTATTGCACAGGCCAGATCGCGCATTTCAAGATTCCAAGGCTTATCCGCTTCGTCGAGGAGTTTCCGATGACAGTGACGGGTAAGCTGCAGAAGTTCCGGATGCGCGAGGCGGAGGTCGAGATGCGGCGGGCCGAAGGCGCGAACTAGAGACAATTTTGGAGAATGCCATGAACCAGCGTCATCAGAAATTGGCCGATCAGGTACTGACAGCGTTTCGTTCAGACCTGGACGAGATGGATCAGCAGCGCATCGGCGAGGCGAGGTTTCAAACGCTGCATGGGCTGATCTGCGAGGCCCTTTCCGACGAACTGGAACTCGTATCCAGTCGCGTCGAGGCGGTCGTGAAGGAACTGCGCGCCGAGATCGACAAACCCGAGCTGGAGCTCTAACCGGCGCTTCAATGTCCGCGAACAGCGTATTGCTTACCGGCAGCAACCGAGGCCTGGGCCTGGAATGGGTCCGGCAGCTTGCGGCGGCCGGTTGGCGCGTTTATGCGACCTGTCGTTTTCCGGACCGGGCCGACGACCTGCAGCGGTTGAAGTCGGAAAACCCCAACGTGTCCGTTCACCGCCTGGATGTCACAGAACCGGATCAGGTCCGGGAGATGGCTGTGCAGCTCGGCGATCGTCTGCTGGACGTGCTGATCAACAATGAGGGCATATATCGGGAACGCTGGGGCAAGGACCAGTTCGGCCGGATCGACTATGCAGACTGGCTCGATACCTTCGCGGTCAACACACTCGGCGCGGTGCGCTTGAGCGAGGCCCTAGTGGACAGTCTGGCGCGCAGCGAACGGCGTCTTATGATCGCGGTCAGCAGCCACATGGGGAGCATCGCGGATATCGGCGCGCCCAACGACTATGCCTACCGGTCCAGCAAGGCGGCCCTCAATGCCGCCATGAAGGGGATTTCGCTGGATCTGGCGAGGCGCGGTATCGGCGTACTGATCCTGCATCCCGGCTGGGTGCGGACGCGCATGGGCGGGGACCGGGCGCCGCTTTCGCCCACCGAGAGCGTGACCGGCATGCGACGGTTGATCGACCGGTTCAGGCAGGAGAATTCGGGACACTTCTACCGCTATGACGGGGCCGAGATCGCATGGTAGCGCCGGCAGAGAATGACACACCGTTGGCGGATCGCCTTCGGGGTCACGTACGGCGGCTGGCCGGCGAGATCGGTGAGCGCAATGTCTTCCGTCCCGAGGCCTTACATGCGGCCGAGGCCTACGTGCGTGACGTCTGGATTGCCCAGGGCCATGCGGTCGCCGATCAGGAGTATCTGGCCGCCGGCGTGCGCAGCGCCAATCTCGAGATAAGGCTGGCCGGACGCAGTGCTGGGCAGTCGATCGTGATCGGCGCCCACTACGATACCGTTACACACAGCCCCGGCGCGGACGACAATGCCAGCGCCGTCGCGGTATTGCTGGAGCTGGGACGCCTGCTGGGCGATGCCCATCTCGGTTGCGAACTGCGCCTGGTCGCCTTTGTCAACGAGGAACCGCCGTTCTTTTTCACCCAAAGACAGGGCAGTCGGGTCTACGCGAGGGCTGCCCGGCGGCAAGGCGGCAGGATTCGCTGGATGCTTTCGCTGGAGATGCTCGGTTACTATCGTGACACGCCGGGCAGTCAGGGGTATCCGCCGGTGTTTCGCTGGTTCTATCCGGATACCGCTGACTTCATCGCCCTGGTCTCGGATTTCCGCTCGCGCCGTGAGATGCGCCGCCTCGCGTCGGCCTTTCGGGAGGCGAGTCACTTTCCACTCGAACGGGCAGCGACCTTTTCGTGGATCCCGGGTGTCGCCTGGAGCGACCATTATTCGTTCTGGCGCGAAGGCTATCGCGCCATGATGCTCACCGACACAGCCTTCTTCCGCAATCCTCACTACCATGCGGCGACGGACACGCCCGACACACTCGACTACGGGCGCATGGCGGCGGTCGCCGAGGGAC
>CBDTXT010000389.1:0-3375 GCA_965364465.1 uncultured Chromatiaceae bacterium | reverse complement strand
AATCGACCACCAGCAGATCGTCCGCGGTAACGGTGCGGGCTGCCGGGCCGCTTGCAGCGAGCTGAGACTGTTCGACGCAGGCGCCGAGCAGACCGGCGGTCAGGAGCGCCGAGGCCAGGACGATGTGTGCCTTGTTCATTTCGCTTACCCGCTAGTTACCGTTAACGCCCCTGTGCCCCGTATCTCAGCGCGCAGAACGTGTCGCCGAACTGCATCAGGCGCATCCTGGCATGACGGCCGTCGCTTGAGTAGAGCAGTGGCCCGGAACTGTCGAGGTTTCTCGCCTCCCAGTCCCGTTCGTCTATGATCAGCCGGCCGTACTGCCAGCACTGCATGATCGATTCGGACCGGTTGCGCTCACTGCGCTCGAGCGAGGTCGGGAGTTCATGTACACCCCCCGAGCGGGCCCGTTCCTCGTTCGGCACCACCGGCACCGGCGCGGCTGCCATATCCGCTATTTTAGACACACCGGCGCCGGCCACGGAGCTGCAGAGCCCCAGCAGCAGACATGCCTTGAGCATGCCGCCTATTTCAGTTGACCTTGATTTCAAAGTACTTTCCTCCCATTTCATTACCAACGACCTTGTCGAAAGCTGCCTCCACCTGCTCCAGTGAATCCACCGGGAGGTTCTCGAAATCTGTGCCCTTCACCGCTGCCGGCAGACGGTTCATCACCGGGGTAGGCGAGGCGAAGCAGGCCAGACGCTCGCGTTTACCGTCGCTGCTGGCGAACAGCTTGAACGGCATTCCGCCGGGCAGCGTCAGCGGGGCCTGCCGTTTGACCAGCGAATCCGTCGTGAACCGGTTCGGGAAGAATCGCTGGATGCTGCCGTCTTCGGCGGCGAAGTAGCAGAACACATGGGCATCCCGGTCCGGCCGTACCGTGACCGCGAACTGCTCGCCCCGGTTGAGCGTGTCGGCCGAGGTGCCGGCGAGACGGATGTCCAGCGCCGTCGGCTGGGGTGCCGCGGCTGCTGGCGCGGCCGGCGGCGTCGCGACCGCCGCCACGGCCTCCTGCTTGGGCGGAACCGGCCTGTTCAACAGCGCATCGAACAACTCACGGTCGATGTTGCCGGTTGGCTCCATGCGCAGACCACGCTGATAGCTTCTTATCGCCTGGGTCAGCTCGGGGCTGTAGCGACCATCGACACCGCCGTTGTAATAGCCGCGGTTGGCCAGGTGCAGCTGGAAATACTGGACAATCTGCTGATCGGCGACCAGGTTGTAGTACCAGTCATGCAGCTCGTTCTGGATCTCGATCTTTTCGGGGTCGATGCCGAGACACGACCAATAGGGCGTCTTGGTCAGCTTGCCGACCAGTTCGACGCTCGCCAGCTCGATCAGATTGCGCAAGGCCTGGGCATCGCCCTCGGAGCGCGTGAGGTTCATGCTGAAGTTCACGCCGAACTTCCCGATCGACGCGTCCGAATCGACGCCCTTGCCTTCCTTGAATATCACGATCGTGTTCTTCGACACGACGCCCGGTATCACCGAGTAGTCCTTGGTGTTGATGACCGCGAGATCCAGCGCCATCACCGAGGCATTCGCGGTCTGTGCCCCGCCGATGCCGACCTCCGATATGTTCAGGCCAGCGGCGATGTCCTTCGCCGCCACGCTCTGGTCCAGTTGGCTGATAGACCCCCGGATATCGTACTGCGGGATCACCGCGTAGGGCGTCGTCTGGTTCGCGGTCGCCAGGAAGGACACGAGGTTGCCGGAATCGTTGCCGTATGCGATCAGTCGGATCGCATGGCTGCGCCGGGTCATCTCGGAGATGGCCGAGATCAGCATGTCCTTGGCGCCGACCTTCACGTTGTCGGTGCTGTCGCGGATGTCCTCGACCAGCATCGACACATCGTATACGCCGTAGCTGATCATCAGATTGTCCATGCAGCGCAACGCACTCGAGAAGTTCGTAATGGTCCGTCGCGGGGCCTCCTCGGGCGCCTTGATGAGTTTGGGCAGCTCCTCTTTGACGTCCTGTTTCACCGGTGCGCAACCGATCAAGGACGCGCAGAGCAGGGTCGTCAAAAAGGTGCGTGCGTGGGTTCTTGGTCTAACCATGATCTGAATCCTGTTTCATCGGGTTGCTCGGCTATCACCTTAGCGACAATTGTTCTCTTGAATGACCGGTCCCTCGATAACCACGGTGACATTGCGGGGTGCCCGTTGGCCGACCGTGACATCGACATTGCCGATACTGAGGTCGCTACAGCCGCTGGACGAGGTCCCGGCGCCGGAGTCCTGCGCGCCGTCGGTGCGGGACCGGTAAAGCGCCTTGGCCCGTGAGACACTAGCAGCGTCACGCACTTCGTCTACCTCCATCACCGACACCCGACCCACGTTCGCTGCCTGTGCGTCGGCCACCAGACCGGGGCCCAAGGCGACCACCAGGGCCGCGAGTACGGTCGGTAGCGAGCGTTTGCGATATGCGTTCTTGCTCATGTGCTGTCTCCGCAGATGTTCAGTATCGCCGCCAGGCGCTCAGCGGGCGGCACGGAACTGCACGCGGCGGTTCGCCGACGCGAACGGGTTGCCGGTGACCACCGGCGCCTGCTCGCCATAGCCCTTCACGATCAGCTTGGAGACACTGATCCCATGTCGCTGCACCAGGTATTCCCTGACCGCCTCGGCACGCCGCAGCGAGAGGCTCTCGTTGTATGCCTCTGGGCCGTGGGCGTCCGTGTGGCCCTCGACGACCACGGATACCCCGCTGGTCATCTTGATGCCCTCGGCGACCGCGTCCAGCTGTGCCCGGTGGGTAGGTGCGATCTCCGAGGAATTAAACGCAAACTCGACCGGCAGCCCGATCGAATCGCTCGTCGGGTTCGCGACCTTCTCCAGATCCTGTTCCATCTTTGCTGCCGGTTGAAAAGCGGGGTCGAGGCTGATGCCGCGCATCTTCGGGCGCTGCATCGACAGGGCCCCGCCACTCAGTATGTCGGCGACTTCGCGTGCCTGCGGGATCTCACCGGTGCCGTACATCCGGACGCCACCGGCCTGGGCGAACGTGGTCGTGAGCAGCAGCGCCGGTCCAATCCACCAGAGTTTCGCTTTCTTGTTCATCATCAATCCTCCTAAGATCGTATGCTTCGGTTGTTTCGGGTGCCTGCCCTTCGCATTGCAGGTCGTGTCATCGCTTGGAGAGAAGTCTAGATCAGCGCCCCCTGGTCACCCGCGACGAAGTACCTACCGGTAGTGTGCAAAATGTCACAGTGGCTGGGTCCCTGGCCGTTTGGGCACCGGTGCTGCAGCGGTTGCCAGAACCGCTATCCTTGCGGGAAGCGGCATCCGGGGCTGGACGCAGCCATGCCTATCGGAGGCTGGCGCAGCCGGGGCGGACGCAAGGCCCAGGTCCGTGTCGCCGAATGGGAT
>CBDTXT010000388.1:0-3376 GCA_965364465.1 uncultured Chromatiaceae bacterium | reverse complement strand
TTGAATTGATTGGTGCCCAGGGACAGAATCGAACTGCCGACACGGGGATTTTCAATCCCCTGCTCTACCGACTGAGCTACCTGGGCGCATAGGGCCGCGCCGTTAGAGGCGCGCAAGACGCGGTATTAAAGCCATGCTATCCGCGCGAGTCAAGTCGCCAGCGCAACGCCCGGATCATTGCGGCTTGTAGTCGGGCGGCGCCTCGGCGCCGTCGCCGAAGAAAAACTTCTCCATCTGCTCCTCGAGGAAGCTGCGCGACTTGGGGTCCACCGGGCTCAGCCGGTACTCATTGATCAGCATCGTCTGATGCTTGAGCCATTCCTGCCAGGCCTCTTTCGAGACGTTCTCCAGGATACGCCGGCCCAGTTCCCCGGGGTAGGGCTGCCGATCCAAACCCTCTGCCTCGCGCTTGAGACGCACACAGTTAACCATTTCGCCCATTGATTTCTCCGCTGAATTGTTGGTCGGCAACCTCGTCGAGCAGGCGGGCGACTGGTGCTGCCAGCCCGACCTTCTCAGGACCCCGCGGGTTATACCAAAGCCGGCCGCCCCCCTCCAGCACGCGGCAACCCGGCTCGTTCAGCAGGATTTCAATCGGCTCGATATCCAGATGGAAGTGGCTGAAGGTGTGCCGGCGCGGCGCAAGTCGGCGTGCCAGCCTCGCAGGCTGCCCGAGATGGTCGGCGCACCAGTCGAGCGGATCCGCGTCGACCGAAATTTCCGGGAGACACCAGAGGCCGCCCCATATCCCCGCAGGCGGGCGGCACTCGAGCAGGATCGCCCCGGCAGGGTCTCGCAGTAACAACATGCGCACCGGGCGCACCGGCAGGGTCTTGCCCGGCCTCTTCCCCGGAAAGTCCAGCGGTCTGTGCTGGCGCAGCGCGACACAGTCGCCGCTGACCGGACAGGATTGACATGCCGGCCGCGCGCGCGTGCAAACAAGCGCCCCGAGATCCATCATCGCCTGGTTGTACTCGGCGACTCGCTCGCCGGGCGTCACCTGCTCGGCCAGTTCCCACAATCGATTGAGCACCGCGGCCCTGCCCGGCCAGCCGGAAACCGCCGCGTGTCGGGCCAGGACCCTCTTCACGTTGCCGTCGAGGATCACCTGCCGTTGCCCCATCGCCAGCGACAGGATTGCCGCGGCGGTCGAACGGCCCACCCCGGGGAGTGACTGCATCGTGGCCAGGTCATCGGGAAACTCGCCGTCGAATCGGTCGCAGACGACGTTGGCGGCGCGGTGGAGATTGCGCGCCCGGGCGTAGTAACCGAGCCCCGACCAATGGTGCAACACCTCGTCGAGGGGCGCAGCAGCCAGATCGTCGACCCGCGGGAAACGCCGGGTGAAGCGCTCGAAATAGGGGATCACGGTCGCCACCTGGGTCTGCTGCAGCATGATCTCCGATACCCAGACCCGATACGGTGTCACCTGCCGCTGCCAGGGTAGCTGGGTCCTGCCGCCGCGCTCGAACCAGCCGAGAACACGTGTCGAAAAGTCAGTGGTCACTTCCGCGCAGCACCGCATTTCCAGCAGATATCAAAGCCGGCATCGACCTGGGCCTGACAGTTCGCACAGACCCAGGGACCGGGCCGGGGGAGGTTGCCACGACTGGCCAGGAAGCCGTCCAACACCCTCTGCGCGGCGAACAGATCCTCGTTGTTGATCAGCCAGACCCACGGGAAATTGATCGCCGACAGCTCCCCTGCGCCACCGCTCAGGTATTCCCCGAGCACGGTCGCCTCGATACGATGGGCCGTAAGGGCATCGATAATCTGGCGGGCCTCGAGACTGTCGCGCGCTTCGTAAAACTTGAGCATGCATCGATTGACAGGTGTCGTCGGGCCGACAATCATGCGTGATCCTGGGGCCTGGGCATAGCCCCCCCGAAACACGCACAGGCAGTACCCGACGTGAACAACTCAAAGCAAATCCTGATTCTCGGCCTATTGGCCGTGGTCAGCATCGGCATCGGCCTGTGGGCCGGCATGCAGGGCAAGAACAAGGCACAGCCCGGGGGCTACGCCGACCTCGGCGGTGATTTTACCCTCGCCTCGGACAGCGGGCCGGTCAGCCTGCGGGACTTCCGCGGCAAGGTGGTGCCGATCTACTTCGGTTTCACGCACTGTCCGGACGTCTGCATCACCTCGCTGAGCAGCATCGCCGCCGGCCTGAAGCAGCTGACCGTGGCGGAGCGCGCGCAGGTTCAGCCAATCTTCATCACAATCGACCCGGAACGCGATGATCCGGCGCGGGTCGGCGAGTATGCACGCTATTTCGACCGGAGCTTCATCGGGCTGACCGGATCGCTGGAAGAGGTTTCCAGGGTCGCGAAAAGCCACCTGGTGATCTTCGAAAAGGTGCCGCTGGAGGACTCGGAGATGGGCTACACGATGGACCACTCGTCAATCGTGTACGTGGTCGGTAAAGACGGCGTGATAAGGTCGCTTATCCACCACGGCGAGTCGCCCGATGGCATCGCCGAAGCGCTGCGCGAGGCACTGGCGGAATGAAGCCCATCGGAACCACGGGGCGCGCAGGAAATGGAGCGGCCAGCGGGAGTCGAACCCGCCTCTCTAGCTTGGGAAGCTAGGGTAATACCGATATACGATGGCCGCAGAATCAGTTGCTCTCTGGTCTGACCGGTTCCGCCCTCTGTCTCCCCGATCCCACCCCCCGATGCGCCGATTCAAACGTCGAACACGTAAAAACGCGCGTTCGCCCGGCTCCGGGAACGGACGCAATCAGGTCGGTTTCTCCCGACCTGTTTCGTCGACCCTTCGGATTCTATTGAAAAGCGCCCCGTCGGGACAAGCACTGCCGCGTGCTTGTAGCATGCCCCTGGCCCCGACCTTACCTCTCCACGCACGGTATACCGCGGATCCGCCCAGGGATCGACCGGAAGTCAACGCCCACGCGCGCCGGCCGGCCGGTGCCTGAACGTCCAGCGGGAGTTGAGGAAATAGTTCAACAGACTGGCCGGAACGATCCCGGCGAGCTGGATCAAATAGGGCGACCCCTGCGGACAGGCGAAGCTGAGCGAGACGAAGGTTGCATAGCTGACCCCGAGCGAGAGCAAGGCCACCGCATTGAACTTGAACCCGCGGACCCGCAAGCGGTCGGTCGTCTCGCGCCGGCGAAAGGTCCAGTAATTGTTCAGGCAGAAGTTCCAGATGATCGACACCTCGACCGCAAGCGGCGACGCCAGATACTTGTTCATGCCGGCCGACAGCAACAGCGCAAACGAACCCAGGTTCACCAGCACGCCGGACGCACCGACGATGCCGAACCTCAGAAATGTCGCCGACCCTTGGAGGCGCGACCACAGGGCGTACTTGGCAAACTCGAGGATGTCGGCAGACCCAAGCTTGGATTCTC
>CBDTXT010000387.1:0-3392 GCA_965364465.1 uncultured Chromatiaceae bacterium | reverse complement strand
TTTCTTTAGATGACTATATGGGCCAAACTTCAACTGATCCCATCGACATCATCGTGGCCGAGGAAGCTCGGACGATCCCAGAGCTTCTGTTCAAGCGCGCGAACCGTGACCCTGACGCCATCGGCTTCACCGAGTTCCGTGAGGGCCAATGGTTCCACCTGTCCTGGCACGACATCGCTTTGAGGATCGGGCAGTTCCGCGTCGCTTTGGACCGCGCCGGTATGGAGCCCGGTGACCGCGTCGCTATCCTACTGCCGAACGGCGCTGATTGGGTGGCCTTCGATATCGCGGCAATGGCGAACGGGCTGATTACCGTGCCGCTTTACACCCATGACAGCCCGGCCAGTATCTGCGCCATGCTGTACAATGCCGGCGCGCGATTGTGTTTCCTAGACAGCCGCGAGACTTGGGACGCCTTGGTGCCGCTGGCGCAGGGCAATGCCAGCCTGACGCAAATCTGGATAAGGCAAGACCGGGGACCGGTACCTGTCGAGTGCCATCGAAACGTCAGTAGCTTGTCCCAAGTTCTGACCGATGATCGTTTCGAGGCGGGTGATATCCGATGCTGGCCCGACGATATTGCAACGATCATCTACACCTCCGGTACCACGGGGAGCCCCAAGGGGGTGATGCTATCGCACCGCGCACTCCTGTGGAATACGGAAGCGAACACGAAGCAGGTCACGCCGCTGAAAAGCGATGTCTTCCTTTCCGTTCTGCCCGCGGCGCATGCGTTCGAGCGCACGATGGGCTATCATCTGCCGATCATGTGCGGATCGCGGATCGTATATGCGCGGTCACTGAAAAAATTGCAGGAAGATGTCCTGGAGATCCGGCCGACGGTGCTCGTGGCCGTACCTAGGCTTTACGAACGCTGGTACGAAGGGATCATGGAAAAGGTAGCCGCCGATCCGGTCAAAGGTTGGTTGACGCAAACCGCAGCCGATATAGGCTGGCAGTTCTTCGAGGCCCGGCAAGGCCGCGGCCTCCTGCCCGGTTTTTTCAAGCGGCACTTACTCTGGCCGTTGCTTGAGCGGCTTATTGCCCGCCCGGTGACGGCAGCTTTCGGCGGTCGGCTCCGGGTTGCCATCAGCGGTGGTGCACCCGTGTCAACCGAGGTCATCCGTTTTTTGATCGGCCTCGGAATACCGTTGATGCAAGGATATGGGCTGACCGAAGCGGCGCCTGTCGTCACCGCCGTTGGTTTTGACGATAACGACCCGTCCTCTGCGGGTCGTCCGCTGAAGGGTGTCGTCCTCAGGATATCGGATGATGGCGAGTTGCTGGTCAAATCGCCATCGATGATGGTCGGCTATTGGAACGATCCCGAGCGTACCGAGCAGGCCTTCGACGCCGAAGGTTGGCTAAAGACAGGTGATGTCGCCGAGATCCGACAGGGCTGGCTGTATATCAAGGGACGTCTGAAAGACACAATCGTTCTGTCCACGGCCAAGAAGGTCTCCCCAACCGAGATCGAAACGGCCATCGCGGGCGACCCGCTGTTCGAACAGGTGTGCGTGTTCGGGACCGGCAGGCCATGTCTTATAGCGGCGGTTGTGTTAAACGACACTGCATGGGGCGAGCTGGCCGGCGCAAACGGGCTAGACGCAAGCGCGCCGAACCAGCCCGCTGCGGCGGCGCTGATCCGGCGAACTCTGGCAAAAGCGACCGAAGATTTTCCGCCCTATGCGCAAGTGCGTGGCGTCCACGCAGACTTGCATCCCTGGACAATCTCGGACGGGGCGATCACTCCGACACTGAAAGTTCGCCGGCATGTGATAGCGGCACGTTACGCATCCGAGATCGACGCACTCTATGAAAAATTAGCATCGGACAGGCCGCGAGAGACGGCCCGTTTTGATGGCTCGACGCGTTGAGAATGGCGGATGGGCACATGAGGGCGATGCGCCTGAGCCCGGTGGACCATATTTTCACGGGCCCAGGGGCATATCCCATCCAATTCTACATGCAATATTCCCAGCATTTGAACTTCGATGATCTGTACAAGGGCATTAAGAGCGTCACCCCCCTTTTCTGGCCGGTGGCGGGGCAATTGCGAAAACTCGGCAAGCAAACCTACGAAGTGGTTTGGGATGGATCAACTCCCAACTTCGAGGTCATCGATTGTCGCGATAAATCCTTTCCCAGCCAGACCGATTTCGAGGCTCTACATGGCCTAAGGAGCTCTATTGATTCAGTTGTTGGCAGCCCTCTGTCCCATTTTCAGCTCTACCAGTTCGCCGGAGGTTCAGCCCTTGTTGCCAATATCTCCCACTGCATCGCAGATGGGTACAGCTTCTTTCATTTCTTATCCCAATGGGCAGCGCGCACGAAGTTGGGTCGACTAAAATTCCTGAAAAACAGAATGTATGCACGACCGATCCATAATCGGTCTTTACTGGTTCCAAGAACCCTTGGGGCAGAAGAGCTACAATACACAGATCAGGAAGTTTTTCAGAAAGTTGGCATATCCTACTCACCCGAAACCCGCGGACAGGATGTCAAAAGCAGAGCATGGCAGTTCCATACGATCAGCGAGCAGGAGATAAAACCGTACCGGAAACGGGAAGTTGCCGTGCTTCAAGGGAAAAAACAGCTATCATCTGACGACATCATCTCAGCCCTGATTGTAAAAGGTCTCCTCTCAGATGGGTGGTTCTCCAATGGCCTTGCCCGAATATCCACAGCCTTTGATTATCGGAGGATCTTGCCCTGTGTGGGTCAAAGATACTTTGGTAATGCCGTTCGCGCTGCATCCTTTGAAATTAGTATCGAACAATTGGATGAGATGTCTATCATTGAAATCGCGAGACAATTTCGACTGGCGAAGGCTTCGATAGACATTGAGAACTCCCTGGAGTCACTGTGTTACCTTGAAAGGTCCAGGCTTGAAAAAGACGACGGTTTGCGCTTTGTTCAGGGGATGCGCGTGGTTGACGAGGCTCGCGGCTTGTTGATTACAAATATTTCCAGAATATCAAGTGAACTTTTCGACTTTGGCTTTGGAAAGCCCACGCGCTTGATCCCATTAACCACGGCAGAGCGATCCGCGGTCATTTCCAGCCAGAACGGCGGATATTCAGTTCGTATCTCGCCTCCGGATAAGCCCTGACGTGCCCCCTTGAACTGGTCGCCGGGGGGCGTCGGTGAATAGTTTGAACCCACGAGAAGACCTACGATGGCCTTGTCAGGACGATTTCTGTTAAGTCGGGCTGGGCGGCCTTGCAGCGTTCGCTCATTACGAAGTCCGACCCTTTCAAGGGCTTTCAAAGCAGTCCCTAGATCATCCGCCTAGCGGTCATGATGTTCGTTCGGTTCCCACTTTCGCTTTGTAATGTCGAGGATTTGGCGCTTGCTGATATTATTCAGAGTTCTGGCCTCGCGGAAAGTAT
>CBDTXT010000386.1:0-3400 GCA_965364465.1 uncultured Chromatiaceae bacterium | reverse complement strand
AACCGCCGGGCGGACATTCTCGATCTGCGCATCACGTTGAGCGGCCCCCGGCCGCAGCGGCCCGCGCTGCTGGTCAGCAACCATGTATCCTGGCTCGACATCGTCGTGCTGGGCGGACTGACCCACACCGACTTTCTATCCAAATACGAGGTGCGAAACTGGCCCGTGATCGGCTGGCTCGCCGCGCGGTCCGGGACCCTGTTCATTCGCCGTGGCACCGGCGAGGCCGGGACGATCAGTCAGCAGATCGGGCAACGCCTGCGCGAAGACGGCCTGTTGACCCTGTTTCCCGAAGGCACCACCACCGACGGGCACCAGGTGCGGCCGTTCTTCTCGCGCCTCTTCGCGGCCGCAATCGACACCGGGACAGATGTCGTGCCGGTGGCGCTGCGCTACCACATCAACGGCGCTTTCGATCCGGTTGCGCCCTACACGGACCAGCAGTCGCTCGGCGTCAACCTGTGGGGCCTGCTGACACGTGAACGGAGCGAGGTGCATGTGATGTTCGGCGAGGCGATCAGTCATGCCGGCCACACTCGACGGCAGGTCGCCGAGCTCGCGCGCGGCGCGATCGTCGCTGCACTCGAAGGCCCACCGGATGCGTCGACCAGCCGCACACCGATCGGCGCGGCCGGCTGAGGCCCCGGCGCACGATGCGCGGCCGTGACACAATGGCGGCATGCTGCAGCCCAGCTTCGACACGCTGATCATTGGCCAGGGCCTGGCCGGCAGCGCCCTCGCCTGGCACCTGATCCGCGCCGGTCAACGCCTGTGCGTGATCGACAACCGGCACGCCGGCGCCGCAACCATGGTCGCGGCCGGCCTGCTCAACCCGCTGGCCGGCATGCGTTTCAACTGCCGCCCGGAACTCGAGGACTGGCTGCTCGCGGGCGATCGGTGGTACGCGGAACTGGAGGCATGTTTCGGCCGCCGCCTGTTTCACCCGCTGCCGATGCTGCGGCTGTTCCGCTCCGAAAAACAAAGGCGTTTCTACCAGCGACGCACCGAGGACCCGGCCAGCCGGCCGCTGCTGGATGCCGCTTTTGCTGCGGAGCGCTGCCCGGAGCCGGTGCGTGCGCCCTACGGTGGCTTCGGCCAGCGCCGGACCGGCTTTGTCGATCTGCCCCTGCTGCTGCATTGCATGCGTGACTGGCTGCACAGACGCGGCTGCCTGGTCGAGCGCCCACTGTCCCCCGGTCAGATCGATTACAGCGACCAGGGTGTGCGTGTCGACGACCTGCACGCACGACGACTGGTATTCTGCGAAGGCGCGCGGCTGCGCAGCAATCCCTGGTTCGCTGGCCTGCCGCTCGCCCCGGACAAGGGCGAGATCCTCAACCTGCGCATCGCCGGCTGGCGCATGCGGCACATCGTCAACGGCGCCCACTGGCTCGTGCCGCTGCCCAATGGCGAGATACGCCTCGGGGCCACGCATGAGCACCGTCTGCTCGATGACCGGCCCACGGCTGCCGGCCGACGGGAACTGCTGGCCGGCCTCGCGGAACTGCTGCGGGAGGACCGGGCTGTCCGCGTGGTACGCCCCCAGGCCGGGATCCGACCGGCGACCAGCGACCGCTACCCGCTGGTCGGCGCTCACCCCGATCACCCCGGTCTTTGGGTGTTCAACGGCTTCGGGGCGCACGGCGCGCTGCAGGCACCCTGGTATGCACAGCGCCTGGCCGCGCACCTGAAAAACGGTGCACCGCTGCCGGCCGAGGCAGACATCAGGCGCTTCCGATGAGGCCAAGACCACTGACGGAGCAGGCCCAGCAGGCCGTCGGCCGAGTGCTGAAACCGGGCGAGCGTGCAGTCGATGCGACCGTCGGCAACGGCCACGATACGCTGTTCCTCGCCCGCCAGGTTGCGCCGGGTGGCCGCGTCATCGGCTTCGACCTCCAGCCCCAGGCGCTCGCCACCGCGCAGGCGCGGCTCGCCGCCGCGGGCCTACGGCATATCGTCGAACTGCAGCTGTGCGGCCACCAGCAGATGGGCGACCGTGTCCCGTCGGACTGGCCGGGGCATGTCGCCGCGGTGATGTTCAACCTGGGCTACCTGCCGGGCGGCGACAAGCGCCGGGTTACGCGCGCCGAACACACGCTGCCGGCGCTCGACCAAGCACTGCGTCTGCTGCGCATCGGTGGACTGGTTTCGCTGCTGGTCTACCGCGGGCACCCGGGGGCGCAGCAGGAAGCCGAAGCGGTCGCGTCCTGGCTGGACGGACTGGACACGCGGTACCGCGTCACCGGGCACGCCTCGCCCGGCCCGCTGCTCTATCTGATACGGCGCTTGGCGTGATCGGCCCGCCGGGGATCAGAGACGCCTCAAGCGGTAGTGGACGAAAAGATCGTCGTCACGCCCGCCGCGGACAAAGGCCCAGCCATCGTTCAACGGTAACTCGAGCCCAGCTTCCGGCGGCAGCGAGCCCACCTCCCGCACCCGCACATACTGGCGCGCGACGTCGCGCTTCTTTTCCGCGTCCTGACGTTTGCCCAGAATCTGCTTGCCGCGCTCGGCCAGCGCGAACCAGTTATCGGCGAACGGGCGTTCGTTGATGCACTCGTAGGTCACCGCAAGGTAGTTGCCCGGTGGCTCGTAACCCGGCTGCAGCCGGACACGGCCGTCTCCGACCTCCCCGGCCACCGGGAAACCGGCGAAGCGGACGCGCGGCGTCTCGTGCAGGGCGAGACTGCTGTCGAGATAGGTCCCCTCGACCTGGCGGCACGCAAACCAGCCCTTAGGGTGGGACAGGGATTCGATGCTGTCGAGCCAGCGGGCGCTGCCGCTGCCGACCAGATACTCGCCGTCCTGCACCCGGAAGCGGATCAGCACCTCCCAGGGGATGCGCAAGCCGCCGCCGAACCCGGGTTCTCCAAACAGGTAACTGTTGTGCCCGCTGATCGACAGCTCCCAATCACCATCCTGGGCCCCGGCATCGGCCCAGCAGCAGCCGGTCGACAGCACCAGGGCCGCTGCCGTGGCACGGCCGACAGTCGCGGGCCTCATGGCGTCCGCCCGGGCTGCATGGGCTGCATGGGCTGCGCCGCAGCGTCACCCATCAGAAAATCGCCGGACGCCTGTGCGACCGGACGCAGGCGTCTGCCGGCATCAGTCACGCCGCAGTGGCAGGGTTCGATCGGAGAACCCTCGACATCGAGCATCAGGTCGGTGGCGTTGACCACCGGTCGCTCCAACAGGATATTGCGCTTGGTCACGTCGGGCCAGAGGTTCGTACCAGGGTAATGTCGCGAGAACCGGGCCAGCAGTCGCGTCGCGAAACAATTGGCGTCGCTCGCGACGCTGATCCTGAGGCGACCGATGGGCAGGCCCTTAAGAACAATGGCACTTACTTAACGGTGATCGTCGGGTAGTTGGCCCACCGACATGGGTCATTTCTTGCGGA
>CBDTXT010000385.1:0-3402 GCA_965364465.1 uncultured Chromatiaceae bacterium | reverse complement strand
CCGGGGGATTACTGGTGGTCCAGCTATGGCGCGAACGCATGGGGCAAACGCGATGGGCTTGTATCACCGCATGCGTTGTACCTCGCGCTCGGTGCAGATGCATCCATGCGTCGAACTTGCTATCGCGAACTCTTTGCGAAGCACCTCTCGAGAGACGTGGTGCATCAGATCCAGACCGCATTGGATTTCTCGATGCCGTTGGGTAATGACCGGTTTAGGCAACAGATCGAACGAAAGCTTGGTCGATCGATCGGCCATGCGAAACGTGGCCGACCTTCTGCGAAGCCGGCTTCGGAATGCAAATGATAGTCACTTGTCACCGACCCCGTTTTTTTAGGGACAACACGCGGTGAAGCGCCTCATCAGATCTGCCGCGGCCCACCCCTGGATCGTACTGCTGGTCCTCGGCACCCTCTCCATGCTCGCCGCCACCCAGCTCACCCACCTGCGCATCGTGGTTTCGGCCGAGAGCATGCTCGAGAAGGGCACACCGGACTGGGACTACTTCGTCCAGACCGAGGAGACCTTTGGGGCCGAGGACGTGGTGATCGTCGTGCTGCGCGATCCGGCGATCTTCGACGAGCAGAAGCTGATTGCGGCCCGCTACGCTTTGCGCGCGATCGGCGATTTGCCGGGCGTCGCCGGCACCTCGAGCCTGTTTGATGCGAAGAACCTCAAGAACGTCGACGAGACGATTCACGTCAAACCCTATCTGGAGAATTTGCCGGCTACGCCGGCCGAGGTCGAGGCGATTCGGGCGGACGCGATTCGCAACCCATTGGTTTTGGGCAATCTGATCTCGGCCGACGGCCAGACGCTGGCGATCAACGTCTTTCTGAAGGACGCGCAGGGTGACGCCGACTTCGACCGCGAGATCACCGCGGCAATCGAGGCGCTGATCGCGCCGCTGCGCGAGCATATCGACGAGGTCTACCAGGTCGGCGTCGCGGCGATGCGCAGCGACCTGACCGGCAAGATCCGCGCCGACCAGCGGGTATTTCTGCCGCTGTCGGTGCTGGTACTGCTGCTCACGCTGGCGTTCAGCCTGCGCCGCGCCACCGCGGTCGTGATGCCGCTGGCCACGGCCGGGATCAGCGTGCTCTGGACCCTCGGCTTCATGGCCTGGTTGGGCATCCCGGTCAACATCATGACCTCGATCGTACCGGCACTGGTGATCATCATCGGCTCGACCGAGGACATCCACCTGCTGGCCGAGTACGCGGCCGGGGTGCGCGATGGCCTGGACCGGCCGGCAGCGATTGGTCGCATGGCCGACACTATGGGCCTGGCGGTACTGTTGACCTTCATCACCACCTATCTGGGCTTCCTGTCGATCGCGTTGAACGACATCGAGCTGTTGTTCCAGTTCGGCGTGGCCGCCTCGACCGGCCTGCTGTTCAATTTCTTGATCACCGTGCTGTTGGTGCCGGTATTGCTGCATTTCATCGGCCACCGACGGGGCGACGCTGCGCGGGGCGGGGCGGTGCAGGAGGGATTCCGGCGCGCGGCGGTCGCGCTGCTGCAGGTGGCGCAGCGGCATCGCCTGGTGGTGCTGACGATGGCCGCAGTGCTCGTCGTCGCAGCGCTGCTTGCGTCGACCCAGCTGCGCATCAACAACAACCTGCTCGATTACCTGGCCCCAGACTCCGATTTGCGGACCAACGTCGAGCGCATTCACGAGCAGCTCTCGGGGGTTCACTCGCTCTCGATCGTGGTCGACTCAAGCATCGACAACACCTTTCTGCAGGTGAAGTATCTGGATCAGGTGCTGAAGATTCAGGCCTTCGTCGATAGCCTGGGAACGTTCGATCGCTCGTTCTCGTTCGCCAACTTCGTCGGGCTGGTTAACGGCGTGATGGACGACACCGGCGACGACAGCCCGCGCCTGCCCGAAAACGACGACATGGTGCGCGAGTACATGATGTTCATCCGTCACAGTGATGTGGCGACCTTCGTCTCCGAGGTGTACGACCGGGCGCGCATCCTGGTGCGCCACAATATCAGCTCATCGGATGAACTAAACCGGGCTACTGCGCAGATCCGGGCATTCGTCGATGCCAACATTGATTCCGCGCTGCGCGTCGAGATCACCGGCAAGTCGGTGCTGTCGAACAAGGCGGTCGAGGAGATGGCGCGCAGCCAGCTGCAGTCGCTGCTGCTGGTCGGGATCGTGATCATGGGCCTGGTGTCGATGCTGTTCGTCAGTCTGCGCGCCGGGCTCATCGCGCTGCTGCCAAATCTGTTTCCGGTGACCATCCTGTTCGCGGTGATGGCGCTGGCCGGTATCCCGCTCAATGCCGGCACTAGCATGGTCGCGGCGATCGCGCTGGGCATCTGCGTCGACGACACGATGCACGTGATGTCGCGCTTCAATGATGAGCTCAAGCGCCACGAGAGCCGGTCGGCGGCGCTGGTGGCGATGATCCGTGCCGAGGCAGTGCCGATCTTTGCGACCTCGATCGCGCTGGCCGCCGGCTTCGCGGTATTTGCGATCTCCAGCTTTCAGCCGGTCGTGAACTTCGGCCTGCTGAGTGCGATGGTGATTCTGGTGGCACTGCTCGCCAGCTTCGTGCTGACGCCACTGTTGCTCGGTTCCAGCGAGCTGCTGACCGTCTGGGACCTTCTGTCTTACAGGGTGCAGAAGGAGGCACTGCAGCAGTCGCCCTTGTTCCAGGGTATGTACGTCTGGCAGATCAAGAAAATCCTGTTGTCGAGCGAGATCCGCCACTTCGCGAAGGGGGACAGGTTCATCCGCGAGGGGGAGATCGGCAGGGAAATGTTTGGCGTGCTCGAGGGTCGCGGGGAGGCCCAGAAACACAATGACGACGGCTCGATCAAGCGCCTGCGCACGAGGAACGGCGGCGATCTGTGGGGGGAGGTGGGGCCGCTGGCCGGTGGGCTGCGGACCGCGGACGTGGTCGCGCTCGACGACAGCCAGTTGCTGGTCCTGAGCTGGGAGCGCATCGACCGCCTGACGCGGTTGTTCCCGCTGCTGGCCTTCAAGTTGTTCCGCAACCTGACGCGAATCATCGGCGCGCGGCTCAGGCAGACCGCCGAATACAAGGTCGAGACGCATCCGGTGACCAAGGACACCGCCCAAGAATAGGTCGGGCTGTGCCCGACGGCTGCTTAGCTTCGTAGGGTTTCGCAATCACAGCCCTACGGACTGCCGGTGAGCGCGGGCTTGGGCGGCAAGTCGGTCCTGCGCCGAGGCTCTGTGGGGGCGACCGATAAGAAAGCCCGAGTTGTCCGCGAAGTGCTCCGGGGCCGCATGTCCCGCGTACGTGGAGCGCCGGCGCGAGCCCAAGCGCCGGACCTCGATCGGTGGAATCATCAGCCGTGCTGCTCCTAGACATGATGTTTTGACCTGCCCAGCCTCAACGTACGTGGGTTATGTTGAGG
>CBDTXT010000384.1:0-3403 GCA_965364465.1 uncultured Chromatiaceae bacterium | reverse complement strand
TCGATGCGCTGGGCGCTGCAGCCGACCTGCGTGCCCTCGACGAGGTCCGCGTGCAATACCTCGGCAAGAGCGGCCGTTTCACCGAGCGCCTGAAACAGCTGGGCAAACTGCCCGGCGACGAGCGCAAGGCCGTCGGGCAGGCGATCAATCAGGCGAAGCAGGCCTTCCAGCAGGCGCTCGATGCGCGCCGGCAGGCACTCGAGGACGAACAACTTGCCAGCCGTCTGGCATCCGAACGGGTCGACGTGACGCTGCCCGGCCGCGACGTTGTCAGCGGCGGTCTGCATCCGGTCACGCGCACCATGCAGCGTATCGAGGCCTTCTTCGCCAGCGCCGGCTTCGAGGTCGCCGAAGGTCCGGAGATCGAAGATGACTTTCACAACTTCGAGGCGCTGAACATACCGTCGCATCACCCGGCGCGGGCAATGCACGACACCTTTTATTTCGACGAGCACCTGTTGTTGCGCACCCATACCTCGCCGGTGCAGATCCGTCACATGAAGCATGCGGAGCCGCCGATGAAGGTCATCGCGCCGGGCCGGGTGTATCGTTGCGACTCGGATCTCACGCATACGCCGATGTTTCATCAGGTCGAGGGGTTCCTGGTCGACGAGCAGGTCAGTTTCGCCGACCTGAAGGGTATCCTGAACGCGTTTCTGCATGGCTTCTTCGAGCGCGACGATCTCGAAGTGCGATTCCGGCCCTCTTACTTCCCGTTTACCGAGCCATCGGCCGAAGTCGATATCCAGTGCGTGATGTGTGGTGGGGGCGGCTGCCGTGTCTGCGGCCACACCGGCTGGCTCGAAGTGCTCGGCTGCGGAATGATCCACCCCGAGGTGTTTCGCCATGTTGGCATCGACAGCGAGAAGTACCTCGGTTATGCATTCGGTATGGGCGTTGAGCGGCTTGCGATGCTGCGTTACGGCGTCAATGATCTGCGGCTCTTCTTCGAGAACGACCTGCGCTTTCTCCGGCAGTTTGCCTAGCGGACGACGAAGGATAGGCGTCGCATCGCGATACCGGTTCCGGTTCGAAAGCGAAGACGGCGATGCAATGCGGCGCCTTCGTTCCGGCCTGGTAGCCTGTAGATCGAGTCGTGTCCGCCTTTGATGGGCAGCCGCAATCTGCTCTGGGGGACATGATCGTACCCCTCTGTAAACGCGTCGGTCGGGCTTGGCCCGACAAGCGCACGAATTTGTATGACTGCACTGGAATCCCGCGATGAAATTCAGCGAAGCCTGGTTGCGTGAATGGGTCAATCCCAACATTGGAACGGACGAACTCGCCGATCAATTGAGTATGGCCGGTCTGGAAGTCGACTCGGTCGAGCCGGCCGCGCCCGCGTTCAGCGGCGTGGTGGTCGGCTCGGTGCTCAGCCGCGAACCGCATCCCGACGCCGACAAACTCAGCGTATGCAGCGTCGACACCGGGTCTGGCGCGCCGTCGCAGATTGTCTGCGGGGCGAAGAACGTTGCCGCCGGGATGAAGGTGCCGGTCGCCACGGTCGGCGCCGTGCTGCCGGGCGACTTCGGTATCAAGCGGGCCAAGCTGCGCGGCGTCGAGTCACTGGGCATGATCTGCTCGGCCGCGGAACTCGGCCTGGCCGAAACCTCCGACGGAATCCTGGGGCTGCCGCCGGACGCCCCGGTCGGCGTCGACCTGCGCGACTATCTCGCGCTCGACGATCGCTGTATCGATGTGGACCTGACGCCGGACCGCGCCGATTGCCTCGGCGTGGCGGGCATCGCGCGCGAAGTCGGGGTGCTCAACCGGGTACCCGTCAGCGCGCCGTCGATCGAGCCGGTCGCGCCGTCGATCGACGATGTATTCCCGGTCGCGCTCGATGCCCCCGAGGCCTGCCCGCGCTATCTGTGCCGGATCGTGCGCGGCATCGATGCCGCGGCCGCGACGCCGGACTGGATGGTCGAGCGCCTGCGTCGCAGTGGCGTCCGCACGATCTCGCCCGTGGTCGACATCACCAACTATGTGTTGCTGGAACTCGGCCAGCCGATGCACGGCTTCGACCTCGCAAAGCTGGACGGTGGCATCCATGTGCGAATGGCCCGGCCGGGCGAAAAACTGGCTCTGCTCGACGGCAGCGAGGCCTCGCTGCGTGACGACACCTTGGTGATCGCCGATCGGCAGCGGGCGCTTGCGATGGCGGGCATCATGGGTGGCGCGGACTCGGGGGTGACAGCGACGACCCGTGACGTGCTCCTGGAAGCGGCGTTCTTCGCACCGCTTGCCGTCGCCGGGAAGGCTCGCAGCTATGGACTGCACACCGATTCCTCGCACCGCTTCGAGCGCGGTGTCGACTTCGAACTGCAGGCGCGAGCGATGGAGCGCGCCACGGGCTTGATGCTGCAGATCGTCGGAGGCAAGGCGGGGCCCGTCGTCGAGAGGGTGTCTGCCGCGCATCTGCCGCGGCGCGAGTCTATCGCGTTGCGCCGCTCGCGCATTGGACGCCTGCTGGGCGTGAAGATCGAAGATGCGGAAGTCGGCGACATCCTGGAGCGGCTCGACATGCAACTCAGCCCGACCGACCAGGGTTGGCTGGTAACCGCACCCAGCGCGCGTTTCGACATCGCGATCGAGGCCGACCTGATCGAGGAGATCGGTCGCATCTATGGCTATGCGAACATCCCGTCGAGCCTCAGCTCGGCACCGGTCAGTGTCGCGCTGCGGCCCGAAGCGGAGTTCAACCTCGGCAAGGCCAAACAACTCCTCGTGCACCGCGGCTACCAGGAGGCGATCACCTACAGCTTCATCGCGCCGGAACTGGCCGCGCTGCTGACGCCCGGCGTCGAGCCGATCAAGCTGGCCAACCCGATATCGGCCGACATGTCAGACATGCGCGCGAGCCTCTGGCCCGGCCTGGTGCAGACGCTGCAGCACAACCTGGCGCGACAACAACCGCGGGTTCGGATGTTCGAGAGCGGCCTTACCTTTCGGCGCACCGAAGGTGAGATCGAGCAACATCCCAAGCTCGCTGGCCTGGTGTTTGGCGAGGCCAGCGTCGAGCAGTGGGGCGTGCCGTCCCGCGCCGCGGATTTCTTCGATATCAAGGCCGATCTGGAGTCGCTACTCGCGCAGGTGGCCGATCCGGGTGAGTTTCGCTTCGAGGCCGCCGAAAACCCCGTGCTTCACCCGGGCCAAAGTGCCAGCGTGTTGCGTAACGGCCAGCCGGTCGGCTGGATCGGTCTGTTGCACCCGGCGGTGCAGAAGGTACTCGACCTGCCGGCCGGGGTATTGCTGTTCGAGGTCGACCTGGTCCCGCTCAGGCTCGGCCGCATCCCCCGGTTCGAGGCCCTGTCGAAGTTTCCGGCGATCCGCCGCGACTTCGCCCTGCTGGGCGATCGCGCGCTGCCGTACCAGCGCGCCCTGGACACGATCCGCGAGGTGG
>CBDTXT010000383.1:0-3406 GCA_965364465.1 uncultured Chromatiaceae bacterium | reverse complement strand
GTACCACCGTAACCCCGCGCATCAGGAAGCCCTTGGCGTCCTTGGTCTGGTGGATAAAGTTGTAACCGAGATCCCCGGTGAAGACTGCCGCCTGAGGCAACGAGCCAAACGCGAGATGGACATGGGTATCCGCAAGCCCCGGCATCAGCGTGTGTCCCGTCCCGTCGATCACCCGCCCGCCCGCAACGGCAAGATCCTTGGTGGCTATCTGCGTGATCTTGTTGCCAGCCACGACGACATTGACATCTTTCATCAACTTCGAGTTGACGCCATCGAACACATCGACGTTGGTGAACAGAATCGGGCCGGTCGGCGCGTCGTCCTGCGCGAGGACCGGCAGACCGATCATCCACAGAAGACCGGACAGCACCAGTGAGCGCTTGATTTGATCGGTTACCATGAGCTTTGATCCTCCTCAGTGATTGAGTTTCTTTTAAACTATCCAAACCGGCACCGCCCCCAGGGGCGGTGCCGGCATTACACTGTCGGGGCAGCTTCAGCCAGGGTTGAAGCGCCCCCAATCCGATCAAGCCCCCAATTGCTCTGCCAAATCGATCACGCTCTTTGATGCAAAATCGATGTCGGGGCCAGCTTCGGAGTCAGCGGTGTAGTACTTGTTCGGCGGCTCACCGTATTCAGTCGGCCGTGCAATGAATGCGGTACGAAGACCGCCCTCCGCAGCTGCCTTGAGGTCGAGAAGGTGCGCGGCGCACATCATGACTTCATGGGGCTCAAGGCTCAACATCTGTAGGGCCTGCAGATTTCCAGCGAATCGTCCTGATTGTTTACCGCCACTTGTTTCGAAGACAGTCAAACGAGCTTGCGAGAAGCCAAATGCCCCTCACGGTGTGTCGCGACGAATACTGCGCCGCCTGCTCAGAAGAACTGCGATAATCGAAGGCTGAAAACATTGACCGAGTCTGTGTTCGGATTGAAGCTGGGATCAAAGATCACCTGGTAACCGAAAGACAGCTCGACCCTTTCGACCAGGTTGAAGCGGTAGAACGTGTCGATCCCCCATTCATCCCGGTCGAACGGGTTTACAACCGGTTTTACAAAACTTACAGCAATACCAAATTGATCATTGCTCAGGCCGAAAGGATCTGGAGGATCAACTCTGGCGTATCGTACGGAACCCTGTTCTTTGTACACTGCCGACCCATCGTAGGATCTACCGTACCGGATCATTCCGATGTTCTTTCCATTTGCGGTAAGCTCTTGCTCCAGCTTGACAAAGTAACCCCATCCTTCTTCACCGGTGCTCGAGTCGAGCGCATCCGACGGGTCGTCGGTACCGTCGGTGTGCCAAAGCGTAAACGTGTTGTATCCCGCCTTGTCGGTCAGTGGCAGGAACTGCACTTGAGCCTCGATTGCCTTGAAAAAGTTTCCTTGTCCAATGTCGCCCATACTCGTTCGATCGCCGGCGGCATCAGCAACAACGACCCCGAGCCTGAATCTGTCACTGGGGAAATAGCCGGCGGCAAAACCCAGACCAGAATCGGGGAAAGCAACTGATGGGGATCCACCACTTCCAACGGGAAAGTGCAACGAGACGGGATCGATATGGTCGGATCCCGTGAGCAGCCGATCCGGGGTTATCTTACCGATACGGTAGTTCCATCCCTTTTCCTCTGATCCCTGGCGCCAGAATAACTCGCGGAGTACCACGGCAGGTGTAGTTGCGCCATAGGGATCGACAGTGCCGGTAGCACTCCCGATACCCGCCGTGCCAAGCTCGGAAGGCGTCAGCCTGTTGCCATAACGCCAACGCGCCTCCAGACCGAAACTGAACTGTCCGGCACTTGGGTCTCCTTTTTCCAAGGCGTCCCACGTGCCGTAAATGCCTGATATCGTCGCAATGCCGTAATCGTCCTGGCCGGGCAGGGTTTCACTGGCGTACTGGTAAACCGTGCTGTGAAAAGCCCCTGCCTTCAGTCCAGTAGACTTGTAAGAGTCCGCCCTGGCGGCGTCGAGCCCTTTGTAAAAGCCTTCAAGGGCCGGAAAGCCGATCATCTTGTCTCTCTCTTGCAGGTGATAATCGACACGCTTTGTCGGATCTTGCGAACTGGCAAAGCTATCACCACTGCTTTGCTCAGACAGTACATCGGCCATGGATGCACTAGAGGTGACCACTAGAAGAAGCGCAAAAATACCGGTCGTTCTCGCTCGAAGGGCGCAGTCCGTGTTTCGTTTTCGACCGCACCAAACCCCGGTATCCGTTTGCTTTGAACGCCAGCACCCATCATGGACCGGGGGTCCCGGTGTCTTCATGTTCATGCTCGGACTGTAGGAGTTAACGGCAAGCATCGGCTCACAGACCTGTAGACAGCAGGATCTCTTCTGCGATCTTCTCCGGCGCCTCGGCATTCGGGAAGTGACCCACGCCCGCAATCTCGACGTACTTTGCCTGCGGTGCACGCTCGTTCAGCTCGCGGCCGATGGATATATTTGCAACGGGATCATCCTTGGCCCAGACAATTCTCAGTGGCGCGATGTTTTCTATCGCACCCACCCAGCGCTCGGCATGGACATAGCGTTCGCGCATATATAACGACTGCGCCGCCAGCCGGTCGAGGCCGTTGTCGCGCATCAGCAGCTCCGCCATCACCGAAAGCGTCTCGTCGCTTAGGTTGCCCAGGGTGATCTTGTTGATCAGGGGCTTGAGTTCCGGACCCATCGCCTTGAAACCTTTGATGGCCTCGAACAGGGTCTCGTTGTGTTGCGCAAGGTTCTGCGAGTCGGGCTCGGTGGATACCCATTGAAGGATACTCCCGTTGGTCAGCATCGAGCTCAGCATGTTGAAGGACAGCTTACCCTCCAGATGTCGCGCCATGAGTTCGGTATGCACGCTGGTCGAGATGTCGTGGCTGACCACATGCGCTTCCTTCACCTTGAGCTGCGCCAAGACCTTTTCAGCAATGTCCGCCAGCTGAATCAGCGAGTAACTGAATACCTCCGGCTTGTCGCTAAGCCCCCATCCCAAGTGGTCGAAGCTGATTACCCGCGCTTTCGGCTTTAGGATTTCGACGACGCCCCTCCAGTCATAGCTGGACGATGGGTGTCCATGCAGCAGCAGGATTGCCGGACCTTTGCCGACATCGTGGTAGAAAATCCTGTGACCGTCGATGGTCATGTACTTGCCCGATTCTTTCCATTTCTGCGCCGCGGCCGACAACGTCTCGGTCTGGGCCACCGCATCAGGCTGATTTCCCCTCTCGCCGGCTTGAGACGACTGGGTCGACGTTGCCAGGAACCCTGCGCACGCAAGCAGCGCCAGCGAATTAATCATATTTACCAGCTTCATTTTTAGTCCTCTCCCATTACTTTGCGGGGGCATTACGTATCGCGACACCGGCCGGAATGTTCTGCACGACCGAGTCGTCCACCACGACCTGGCCATTGACGA
>CBDTXT010000382.1:0-3428 GCA_965364465.1 uncultured Chromatiaceae bacterium | reverse complement strand
CCGTGGCAATTGCTGTAGAAACAAAGACTTGTGGCTCAGTCCCGGGGTATGGTCACGATCGGCTTCGTGAGGAGGTGTCATGCAGATTGATGTCAACGAGTTGCTCGCGATCGCGCGCCGCTATTGCGAACTGATTGAGTCGCTGCAGGAGGGTGATCGGGAGCCGCTGACGCAGCTGAACGAGTTGCTGCCGCGGCTGCATGCGGCAATGACGGTGGCCGGTCCCTGGCAGGAGGAGAGCCCGCAGGAGAGCAGCGTCGATCTCGATCAGCGATTCGAACTGTTCAGCAGACTGCGCAGGTTGCTTGGTGACCTGGACGGGTACTGGATGGAGTTCGACGTGACACCGGATCGTCAGGAGATGAGCGGCAGTCTCGCGGACGACCTCACCGATATCTACTGCGAGTTGAAGAACGGTCTGATGCGTCTGGAACGCAGCCAAGACGCGCACAGGACGCTGCAAGGTTGGCGAAGCGGGTTCTGCAGCCACTGGGGGCAGCACGTGGTCGATGCAGAACGCCATCTCTACGCGCTCGCCGCGCGCCATCGGCTGTACTGAAATCCGGCCTCGCGGGTGTTACACTCGCCCGCGTTTTACTCAAGAATTCCGACTTGTTTTGAGGTAACTAGACATGAATCAGGCCGTGCTCAACGATACCGACATTACGCTGACCAGCCCAGCACAGGGCAAGATGGCCGAGTTGCTGGGCCAGGTGGAAGAGAACATTCAGGGCGTGCGCGTGTTTGCCACCCCAGGTGGCTGCAGTGGCGTCAGCTTCGGGATGACCTTCACCGATCAGCTGAACGACGACGACCGGATCCGCGAGCTGGAAGGCGTCCGCGTGATTGTCGATACCGGAACGCTGGAATACATCCGTGGGGTCGAGATCGATTTTGTCGATGCCGGTGACGGTGATGCCCGCTTCGTGTTCAATAACCTGCAGCCGGTGTCCGGTGGCGGATGCGGAACCTGCGGTTCGCAGGGTGGCTGTTCCTCCTGAGCCGGCTGTTCGGACCGGTAAAGAGCCCGCCCGGTGGCGGGCTTTTTACTGTTCGGTTGGCGCGTCACGCCATGTCGGATCGGTGCCCGATGCGCTGTCCGGTGCCTCGATCCGCGTGCGGACCCAGTTGACGTAGGGGCTGGTCTGCTCTTCGAGAGCGAGCGCCCTGGCCAGTTCGGTCCTGGCCTGCTGGGTTCGGCCCTGTTGCCAGAAGACCCAGGCCAGGCGCGCGCGCGCCTGCGCGGTCTCGCGCTCGGCGAGAGCCTTTTCCAAATGGCTTGCCGCGTCCTCCAGCCGGCCGTCCTCGAGCATGATCAACGCCATCGCGCGGTGCCGCCTGGCATTCCCCAGATCCCTGGCCAGTGCAACCGCGAGCAGCGGTCTGCCCTCATCGAACCGGCGCTGGCCGACCAGCGCGACCCCGAGGTCTGCTCCGGCATCGGGGAAGTCGGGTTCCAGCGCCAATGCGGCCTCCAGGCTCCGCTCTGCTGCCGGGTAGTCGGCCAGAGAAAGCCGCGTGACGCCCAGCCAGTAGTGCGCACCGGCCCCTTCCGCCTGCATGTCGATTGCTGACTGGAAGCTGCTTGCCGCTTCGTCGTGCCTTCCGAGCTGCCATTGTGCCTGGCCGAGCAGCAGGAGCGCGTCATACGCGGGCCAGTAGCCGGTAAAGGCCTTGTCGCGCGACGCCTTCATCGCCTCCAGTACATGGTTCATCGCCGGTTCGGCCGCGCCCTGTTCCAGTGCGACCTTGGCAAGTTCCAGCCGTCCTTCGATGTAGTGCGGGTCCCTGGCGATTTCGAGTTCGAATAGCTGGTGATCCCACCACCGGCTGCTCCAGGTGTTGCTGACGAACGCCAGTACCAGGATGATCGGCAGGTACAGGATAGCCTCGCTGCCGCGCACGAGCTGGCGTCCCAGCGGGCGCCAAAGCTGAAAAAGCGCGTAGGCGAGACCGAACGTGATCCCCCAACTCGCCAGATAGAGCGTCTGGCTGGTGTGATAGTGGTCGCTCGGAAAGACGCCCACCCCGGGAACCACGCCCAGCAGGAACCAGGTGACTCCGAGCGCTGCCGGGTGTCGCAGCACGAGTCCGAGCGCGGTGAGGCCCAGCAGCAGCAGCAGGCCGAGCAGCGCGGCGACCTCGGACGAACCCCAGGTGCGCGTCACCGGTCGGGCATCGGAAACGACAGGCTCGAAAGGCCACAGCGTCTGTTCCACCAGGAACCAGAAATGGTGCAGCGCCGTCGCCATGTTGTACAGGGTGCTTCCGGTCGGGTAGTCGGACCCGAACTGTAGGCCGCCGAGAACCGTCGCGCGGTAGACGAGTACGCCCAGCAGGGTGCCGCACAGCAGCAACAGGCCGTTGACGCGCTGCGGCGCGATGCCGCCGAACACCGGCCTACCGCGCTCTCTGCTTTCGAACGCGGCGACCAGGAGGGCGAGCGCGGGGAGCATGAACGCGGTTTCATGGCTCAGCATCGCCGCCAGCCCGGACGACGCAAGCGCCAAGCCTGCCGGCCACCCCCGGCTATAACCACGGCGCGAATGGGACGTGGACTGCAGATTCACGAACAAGACCAGGCACCACACGCTGAACACGGCCGCCAGCAGGTAGCTCCTGCCGCCGACCCAGGCGACGCTGCTGACCGTGGCAGGATGCACTGCGAACAACGCTGCTGCCCAGAACGCGATCGTTTTTCCGTGCCGCCGCCTCGACAGCAGATGACTACCGAGCAGGTAGAGTCCGACGACGAGGATCGCGTGCAGCACGATGTTTTCTATATGGAAACAGGTCGGGCAGTCGCCCCAGAGCGCCCAGCTCAGGGTGTAGGAGAATATGCTCGCAGGCTGCCAGCTGCCCGCGGCCGGATTCGCCGGCCCACCGAGTGTCCTTGCGCGGTATGCCGAGCGCGAATTCTGCAATGCCGCCGGGACGTCGGCGAGCCCATGCAGACGGTTGGCGCCTTCGACTATGTCCTCGCGGTCACTCCAGACGAAATCGCCACCGAGTGCCGTGGCATAGCCGAGCAGTACCAGCAGGCCCAGCCAGATCAGGTGTCTGCGCTGCGTCTGCGCCTGCTGCTCCGACGTCTGCCGATGGCGTGTACTACGACGTGGCATGGCGAGGCGCTATGCGGGTTTCAGAACTGCCAGCAGGACGATGGCGATCAGCAGCAGCACCGGAAACTCGTTGAACCAGCGGAACCAGACATGGCCGTGGCGATTGCGATCATGCTTGAAGTCAAGCAGCAGCTTGCCACAGTAAACGTGGTAGGCGACCAGCAGCAGCATCAGCACCAGCTTCAACTGTAGCCACAGCTGGTCGCCGAAGGCGACCCAGGCATAATCGTGCAGCATCCACAGCCCGATCACGAGGGTGAATACACCGCCGGGCGTGGTAATGCCGAAAAACAGCTTGCGTTCCAT
>CBDTXT010000381.1:0-3437 GCA_965364465.1 uncultured Chromatiaceae bacterium | reverse complement strand
GTTACCGAACTTACCAAGCAGCCCACTAGGTCGCGCAGTGCCGCAGGTCCTCGATGTCACTCAGTATGCCGCGCAGCGTGGCCTCGACGATCCGGCCGCCTTTCTCGGCGGTGGCGAGCGTGGCGTCTCCCCAGACTCCGGAGGGTGAAAAGATGCCGGGCTGCCCGGCGGTCCGGTGAAATCCGCCGCGACCGTTTTTTGGGTGGTCGTCCCTGACGGCCTTTTCCATGTCGACCCGGTCGGGGGCGAGGAACAGCATCATGGATGTCTCGATCTCGTCGGCATGACTCCCCCGGCGTTGTTGCGCGAGCGCTGCTTCGGCCTCGGCGGCCACGTTGGCAATGTCGGTGTAGGCGAGTAGCAGGCCAGCAGCCCTCAGCCTGTCTGCGGCCGCCTGCAGAGGGCCTGCCGTCGATATCCCTGTATTCAGCACGTAGAAACGCCGCGGGCCGTGGGCGGCCAGACTCCGCGCGATGTCCGCAACCAGATCGCGAGCGGTCGCGAACGCGAGGTCGGTCGAGCCCGGGTACTCGGTGAACGCGGGGTAATGGTGGTAGGCGATCGTGGGCAGCGCGACGACCGACGTCCTGGCCATTACCAGGGATTTGAGCGCCTCCGCCAGACGATAGTCGTTGTCCAGCCTCAGGTGGGGGCCATGTTCCTTCGCGGCCGCCCCCAGCGGCATCAGTACCACGGTGTCACGCGTCAGGACCCGTTCGGCCTCCTGCCAGCTGAGATCCGCGAGTTCGACCGACCCGGTCTGCGTGCTGTTCATCGGCCGCGCCTCCGGCCACCAGACTGCCGGTCCGGCCGGCAGCCCGCGGGCACTGCTACCTGATCCCCTGCAGCACCTCGCGATAGCTGTGCTCGCGAAACATGCTGTCAGAAATGCGCACGGTCGGCATGGTCAGACAATTGTTCAGCACCTTCGGCCCGTGCACGAACAGGATCTCCGGTTTGACATTGACATGCGGCATCCCGCCCTGGGCCGAGCGCAGGTCCTCGAACTCCACCATCGTGAGGTACTCTGCCGGAATCGTATAGCCCTCCCATACCTCGGCAGTGCGTTTCAGCTTGTTGCCCGAGCTGTCTTTCATGTCCTCCATCAGCGACTCGACCGTCGCATGACCGCTGCCGAGCGTCGACAGACCAACTCGCTTCAACAGCTGATAACCGATGACACCGGCGGTATCCCTGAGCATTTCCATGGTCTGGATCTCGCCCTCTTCAAACTCGGCTTCCTTGCCCGGCCTGACATGATGTGTCGCGAGCACCGTCACGGTCTCGCCGGTGTCCATCGCATAGCCGCGCGTCTCTCCATTGTTCTCGAAACCGAGCTTCATCATCTGGTTCTTCGAAATCAGCTTGGGCAGTTCGCTCTTCACGATCCGGAACACCGGCTCTTCCGGCCCGTCCAGCAGCACCCCGCCGCACTTGGCACAGGATTCGACGACGACGTCCTCGAAGGTCTCGTGGAACAGCTCGTGGGCGTCCAGCGAATCCCAGTAGGTGAACTGGTCGATCCAGATATGGGAGAGTTCGGCCGACATGTCCGAACTGGCCGCCCAACGCATCCCCATCGGGCAGGTGCCGCGTTGGCGCATCAGGTCGAATCCGCGGAAGCCCGGCGTCAGCGCGGTCGCAAGGCACATCTTGCTGCTGGCCTCCTTCATCATGCGCATCAGTTCCGGATCGTTGCGCACCAGCACGCGGTTGATTGCGACGTACAGCGGTGATTCGGGTTCGGCATCGAACAGGGCTTTAATGTCCATGGCGAGTATTCTCCTCCTGGCTCAATCTTGGTTGCGTGGACCGCGCGGCGACCCGTCGCTAGACATCAAGGGTGCCGCAAATCGCCCGCGAAAGCCCGCGGCAAAACTATGGGGATGATTTGTGGTGGCTTGTCTCCGCCCTCGATGCCAACGAGAATTGGGACTCAATCCGCCGCGGAGAAACCGATGAACCATGCGATTCGAATCCACCAGCACGGCGATGCCGGTGTGTTGCGATGGGAGCCGGTCGAACCGGGCACCCCGGGTCCGGGGCAGGTGCTGCTGCGCCAGACCGCCTGCGGTCTGAACTATATCGACGTCTACCAGCGCACCGGGCTTTACCCGGCCGGCGACCTGCCGGCGGTGCTCGGTATGGAGGCCGCCGGCGTCGTCGAGGCGGTCGGTGACGGTGTGAACGAGCTGGCGGTGGGTGACAGGGTGGCCTATCCGATGTGTCAGGGTGCGTATGCCGAGGCGCGGGTCATCGCCGCCGAGAAGCTGGTGAAGCTGCCCGAAGCCCTCAGTGAGAAGCAGGCCGCGGCGATCATGCTCAAAGGCCTCACCGCGCACTATCTGCTGTTTCGTTCGTATCCGGTCCAGCCCGGTGACAGCATCCTGGTGTATGCGGCCGCTGGTGGTGTCGGGCTGATGCTCTGTCAGTGGGCCAAGCACCTCGGTGCCCGTGTGATCGGTTGCGTGGGCAGCGAAGCAAAGGCCGAGCTCGCGCATGCCAACGGCTGCGACCATACGATCCTGTACCGCGAGGAGAGTATTCCGGACCGGGTGCGTGAGATCACCGCAGGGGAGGGCGTGGCCGCGGCCTACGATTCGGTCGGCAAGGCGACGTTCATGGCCTCGCTGGACTCGCTGAGGCCATTCGGCGTGATGGTCAGCTATGGCAATGCGTCCGGTCCGGTGGAACCCTTCAATCCCGCGATCCTGGCCCCGAAGGGATCGCTGTACCTGACCCGCCCGACCCTGGCCACCCATATTGCGACCCGCGCCTTGCTCGAGGAGGGCACCGACCGGCTGTTCCGCGCCGTCACCGACGGACTGCTGCACATTCAGATCAATCAAACCTATCCACTGGCTGAGGCCGCACAGGCGCAGCGTGATCTCGAAGCGCGTAGCACGACCGGGTCGACCGTGTTGCTCCCCTGATGCCGCCGAGACTCCTGGCAATCGATACCAGCGAAGATGCCTGTTCCGCGGCCCTGCTGGTCGACGGCACTGTGGGCGAACGCTTCGAGGTCGCGCCGCGCCGTCACAGCGAACTGATTCTGCCGATGATGCAGGACTTGCTGCGCGAAGCCGGTTTGCAGCTCGGTGACCTGGATGCACTCGCCTTCGCCTGTGGCCCGGGTGCGTTCACCGGTATCCGCATTGCCGCCTCAGTGATCCAGGGCGTCGCATTCGGTACCGGGCTGCCGGTGGTCCCTGTCTCGAGCCTGCGGGCGCTCGCCCAGGGTGCCCGGCATGAGCGCGGCGTCGATCGGGTCCTGAGCGCGCTCGATGCCCGGATGGGGGAGGTCTACTGGGGTGCCTTCCAGGCCGACCGGGCAGGCATCATGCACCCGGTGACGGTCGAGTCCGTCTGCGCGCACGAGGACGTGCCGGTAGATCGGAAGAGCACACGTCTGAACTCCAGTCACGTTTCGGAATCTC
>CBDTXT010000380.1:0-3450 GCA_965364465.1 uncultured Chromatiaceae bacterium | reverse complement strand
GGCGGGTGGTAGCGCCCATGGCTCCCAGGTTTCTTGTGCCGAGTCCGGCCCGACCCCTCCCAGCGATTACCCGACAAGCGCGGCCCATGCGGACCCGCATTGCGTGAGCGCTGCGCACAACAAAAGACAAAACGCCAAACCTACCTCGGAGGCTACTCAGCTATGGCTATCAATCTCATCAGCGTGATCACGCAGTTGCTCGGATCGAGCGACACCCTCTCGAAGCTCGGATCTGTGATCGGGCTCACGCCGGACCAGACCAAATCCGCGGTGAGCGCCGCGGCGCCCGCGATCCTGGCCGGCCTCGTCAGCATGGTTCAAAAACCGAAGGGCCGCGATCAACTCGCCGCGGCTGTGCGTGATCAAGATCCCGGACTACTGGACAACCTCGGTGCGATGCTCAGCGGCGGGCAGCAGAAATCGTTTCTGGAGCAGGGCACCGGCCTGCTGGGCTCGCTGTTCGGCCAGAGCACGCTAGGCACACTGGCCGGCGCCATCGGCAAGTTCACCGGCCTGAACCAGGGTTCCTCGACATCCTTGCTCGGCGCATTGGCGCCGGTGGTCGTCGGTACGCTGGGGCGGGAACAGCGCAAGCAGGAACTGGATGCAGATGGTCTGATGCGCCTTCTGAACGATCAGAAGGACAGTATTTCCAGCGCGCTGCCGTCGGACCTGGCAAAAGAGCTCGGATCGACCGGGCTGCTTTCAGGTATCCCGGGACTACTCGGCGAGGGCTCGAACACGGTGGCGCGGGCGGCCCGCTCGGCAGAGGCCGCGAGCTATGCAGCGACCAGCGCAAGCGATCGGTCGTCAGGCGGCGGATCGCTGCTGCGCTGGATCATCGGACTCGCGATACTGGCCGCGATTCTCTGGGCCGCCTACCAGTTCCTGATGGGCGGTAACACGCAGGACGCGATGGAGCGCGTCGGTGACAGCGCGACCCAGATCGAGGAATCGGCGCGCAACCTGATCGTCGGCGACGTAAACCTCGGCGAGTCGGTGACCGGGGCGCTGGATAGCGCCACCCAGGCATTCAGCAGTATCAGCGACGCGGCCTCGGCCGAGGCCGCGCTGCCGCAACTCAACGATGTGCTGTCACAGTTGGACAGGCTGAACGGCCTGGCCGGTCAGTTGCCCGCCGCCGGCCAGTCGGCGTTGGCGGACCTGGTCAATAGCGCACTGCCGCAACTCGAGTCGCTGATCGCGCGCGTGAGCGACATCCCGGGCGTCGGGGCGGTCATCCGCCCGACGGCCGAGGCGCTGCTTGCCCAGTTGAGGTCGCTGGCCAGCTGACCCGACGCCGCGTCACGGACGGCCCGGTCGATGCGACGCCGGGGCGGCACGCCGCCCCGGTTGAGGATCAAGGACTCAACGACTGATCCGTCGCTTCAATGAGTTCCCAGGCGTTGCCGTCGGGGTCGCGGCAAAACAATGCGCGGCGTCCGGACCTGCTCATCGTATAAGGGATGTCGGCGCGATCGAGCCGCGTCGCAAAATCATCGAGCCCGGTGACCGCCAGCGCGGTGTGTCGGTCTCGCCCGCCGTGCGCCGGGCGCCCGGGCACGGGATCCGGATTGCTCAGTTCGAGCAGGTGCAACTGCCGTTCACCGATGCTGAGCCAGACGCCGGGGAAGTCGAGACCGGCCCGGCCCGGGGCGGGTTCGAGCCCGAGTATGCCCTGGTAGAATGCGAGGGCCCGTTCGGTATCCGCCACCAGCAGACTCACGTGATGCAGGTCGATGACAGTCGCCATTTTGCTTACTCCTCCCGAAGTATCGCGATAAGTGCCGCGGACAGGATCAACGCGCCGCCGATCCACTCCTGCAGCGAGATCAGCTCCCCGGCCAGCCACCAGGCCGTCGCGGCCCCGACGACCAGCTCGAACAGCATGATCACCGCCGAGCGTTGAATCGACATGTGCGTCACACCATAGACCACCGCTAGGGTGGACAACATGAACCCGAACACCCCGAGCGCGATCGTGGCCCACCAGGCGACGGCCGGGGCGTTGGGAATTTGCGGCGACCAGGACGATATGACCAAGACGGACACCACCACGACACCCAGCCAGGCGATGTAGGTCTTTTCACGCACCGCGAGGCTCGTGATGCGCCGCGTCATCACGTTGTTCAACGCGAAAGCCAGACCGGCGCTGACCGCCAGAAGGTCCGCGCGATTGAGCGGTACGCGCCCGACGGCCGGAGCCCACAACATGACCAATGCCCCGCTCATGCCCAGCCCCAGCATCAACCAGGTGTGCCAGCCCAGCGCCTCATGCAGCAGCCAGCGGCCGAGCAGGACCGCCCAGATCGGCGACAGGTAGAACAGCAGCAGCACCCGCACCACCTCGCCCTCGATGACGGCCAGCACGAAGGCGACGTTGGTCCAGCCGGCCGCGAGCAGCAGCGCAAGGGCTTCCCGCGGCTGACGCCGCAGTCGCGCGATCGAGAAGCGCGCAAACGGGGTGAATACCAGGAAGGCGGCGGCATAGCTGACCAGCGTCAGCCAGGGGCCCTGCATACCCATGCCCTCGAGCAGGCGCGTCGGATACCAGACCGCCCCCCAGTACGTCGCGCCGTACAACAGCCCCATCGTCGGCCCGAGCCGGGCGAACGCAGCATTCACAGAACCGATCGCCTATAATCCTCGCCCCGAATATCCGCCGTCTTCCGCATGAACCCCGACCTGGAAAAGCTTCAACCCTACCCGTTCGAAAGGCTCAATGCCCTCTTACGCGATGTGAGCCCGCCGGACAAACGGCCGATCGCACTGTCGATCGGCGAGCCCAAGCATGCCACACCGGCCCTGATCGGCGCAGCGCTGCAGCGGCACCTGGGCAGCGGTCTCGCCACATATCCGCTGACACGCGGAATGGCCGCGCTGCGCGAGGCGATCTGCGACTGGTTGACCGCACGCTTCGCGCTGCCACCGGGCTCGCTGGACCCCGAGCGCAACGCGCTCCCGGTGAACGGCACGCGGGAGGCCCTGTTCGCGTTTGCGCAGGCGATCGTGGACCGGCGGCGCCCGGCGCTGGTCCTGTCACCGAATCCGTTCTATCAGATCTACGAGGGCGCGGCGCTACTCGCCGGCGCCGAACCGCACTACCTGCCCTGTCTGCAGCACAATGCCTATCTGCCCGATTTCGACGCGGTCGCCGAGCAGACCTGGAAAGACTGCCAGCTGCTCTACCTCTGCTCACCGGGCAATCCGACCGGCGCAGTGATCCCACGGCCCGTGCTGCAGCAGCTGATCGCGCTAGCCGATCGGCACGATTTCGTGATCGCATCGGACGAATGCTATTCGGAGATCTACTTTGACGACGCGGACGCGCCCGCCGACGCGCTCGGGGACCGGCGCCGGTCGGCGGAGGCGCGCAAGGGGCTCGGGCTCGTCGCGCTCGAACTCGGCTACCTGAATGACGCCCGCGTCGAACTCGAGGAGGCGGCGCGC
>CBDTXT010000379.1:0-3460 GCA_965364465.1 uncultured Chromatiaceae bacterium | reverse complement strand
CGGTGCGCGCCGGCTGCACATGGTCGACCTCAATGGTGCCTTCGCCGGCAAACCGGTGAACGCTGGGCCGGTACGGCGTATTGCCGAGGCCTTTCCGGACTTGCCGATCCAGGTTGGCGGTGGCATCCGAGACGCTGAGACCATCGAGGCCTACCTGGATGCGGGGGTCCGATGGTGCATTCTGGGCACCAAGGCCGTCCGCGAGCCACACTTCGTGTCCGAGATCTGTTTGCAGTTCCCGAGCCACATCATCGTCGGCCTCGATGCGAAGGACGGTAAGGTCGCGGTCGAGGGATGGTCGAAACTGTCGCGCCACGACGTGATCGACATGGCGCAGCATTTCGAGCACGACGGGGTCGACGCGATCGTCTACACCGACATCAGCCGCGACGGTATGATGCAGGGCGTCAACGTCGAGTCGACCGCGAAGCTTGCGAACGCGGTGCGTATCCCGGTGATCGCGTCCGGCGGTATCACCGGCATCGACGACGTCCGCGCCCTGTGTGAGGCGGACAGCGACAACATCGTTGGCGCGATCACCGGTCGGGCAATCTACGAGGGCACACTGGATCTGGCCGAAGGTCAGCGCCTCGCCGACCAACTGAGCGCATAGCCCGGCAGCCAGGCGCGTGTTGCCCTTTCGCGGCTAGCCCGCCCCACCAGGAAACCCACGATGGGACTCGCCAAACGCATCATTCCCTGCCTCGACGTCGACGCCGGCCGCGTGGTCAAGGGGGTCAAGTTCGTCGACATCCGCGATGCCGGTGACCCGGTCGAGGTCGCGCGGCGCTACAACGAGGAAGGTGCCGACGAGATCACCTTCCTCGATATCACCGCGACCGCGCATCAACGCGAGACCATCGTGCATGTGGTCGAGCAGGTCGCCTCCGAGGTGTTCATCCCGTTGACCGTGGGCGGTGGTATCCGCAAGGCCGAGGACGTCCTGCGCATGCTCGATGCCGGTGCCGACAAGGTCGCGATCAACTCCGCAGCGGTGGCCAACCCCGGGTTTGTCAGGGAGGTCACCGAACGCTTCGGCTCGCAATGCATCGTGGTCGCGATAGATGCGAAGCGGGTGGGAGATCACTGGGAGATCTTCACCCACGGCGGACGCAAACCCACCGGTATCGACGCGGTCGGCTGGGCGCGCCGGATGGCCGATTACGGCGCCGGCGAGATCCTGTTGACCAGCATGGACCGGGACGGCACCAAGAGCGGCTTCGACAATGAACTCAACCTCACGGTTGCAAAGGCAGTGCCGATTCCCTTGATTGCCTCGGGTGGCGTCGGAAACCTGCAGCACCTGGTTGACGGGGTGAAGATGGGCGCGGCCGACGCGGTGCTCGCCGCCTCGATCTTTCACTTCGCCGAATTCAGCATCGGCGAGGCTAAGCGGTTCATGGCGGAGCAGGGCGTCGAGGTCCGGCTCTGATCCCGGGTCGGGGCGTCGAACGCAGGGGTGAACAACATGGCAGGTACCCGATGAGCGATACACTGGACAGGCTGGCCGCGGTGCTGGAGCAGCGCAAGCAGGCCGATCCCGACGGTTCCTACGTGGCCGGGCTCTACCGCAAGGGCAATGACGCGATCCTGAAGAAGATCGGCGAAGAGGCAACCGAGACCGTGATGGCGGCCAAGGACGGCGACCCGGAAAAGATCGTCTACGAAACCGCCGATCTGTGGTTCCACAGCATGGTGCTGCTGGCCCACCACGGTCTGCATCCGCGCGATGTCACCCGCGAACTCGAGCGGCGTTTCGGCCTGTCCGGACTCGAGGAAAAGGCCGGCCGGCGCGACTGATGCGGCGCCGGCGGGCGTCGACCGGAGGCGCCGTCGGAAACACAGTATCCCGGGCTTTGCGGTATCATGCGGCGAGTTTGAGATTTCGAGCCCACCAGCAACAGAGTGGGCCATGAGCGGAGAGAGACATGGGTTTTGGTGGAATCAGTATTTGGCAGCTGTTGATCGTGTTGGTGATCGTATTGCTGCTGTTCGGTACCAAGCGGCTGCGCAATCTGGGCGGGGACCTCGGCAATGCGATCAAGGGCTTCAAGAAGGCCATGAACGACGAGGACAAGAAAGCAGACAACGCGCCGGAGCGACTGGAGAAGGCGGACGAGAAGGTCATCGACGGTGAGGCCACGCGCGAGAAGGACAAGCAATAACGCCGCTCGCGGGAACCCCAGATGTTCGACGTCGGTTTTTTCGAACTGCTGCTGATCGGCATCGTCGCGTTGCTCGTGGTCGGTCCCGAGCGTCTGCCGAAACTCGCGCGTGCCGCGGGTAAATGGCTCGGCCGCGGTCGCCGTTTCGTCAGTTCGGTCAAGGACGACATCGATCGCGAGATCAAGGCCGATGAACTGCGCGAAATCCTCAACAAGCAGAAGCAGAACAACCCGCTGCATGAAATCGTCGAGGACACGAAGAACGACTTTGCGAAGATAAAGTCCGACACCGTGTCTGCGGTCGACGCGCATGGCGACTCCGGCCTCGACCGCAAGAAATGAGTGACGACTCGACGCTGCCCGAACAGCCGTTCATCGCGCACCTGATCGAACTGCGCGACCGCCTGATGCGCATGGTGCTGGCCGTGCTCGCGATCTTCCTCGTGCTGTTTCCGTTCGGCAACGACATCTACGTATTCGTCGCGGAACCCCTGATGAAGGTCCTGCCCGAGGGGACCAGCATGATCGCCACGCAGGTTGCCTCGCCGTTTCTGACACCTTTCAAGCTGGCCCTGGTCGCCGCTGTCTTCCTCGCGATGCCGTACCTGCTGCACCAGTTCTGGGGCTTCATCGCGCCGGGCCTCTACCAGCACGAAAAGCGCCTCGCGCTGCCCTTGCTGGCATCCAGCGTCTTCCTGTTCTATCTCGGTGCCGCATTCGCCTACGCCGTGGTCTTCCCACTGGTGTTCGCGTTTCTGGCCGGGGTCACGCCGGAAGGCGTGTCCATGATGACGGACATATCGCACTATCTCGATTTCGTGTTGACCCTGTTCTTCGCGTTCGGTCTCGCCTTCGAGGTGCCGATCGCGACGATCGTGCTGGTCATGGCGGGCGCCACCACCCCCGAGAAGCTCGCGGCGAAGCGCCCCAATGTGATCGTCGGGGCCTTCGTGCTCGGTATGCTGCTGACGCCGCCGGACATCATTTCGCAAACCCTGCTCGCGTTGCCGATGTGGGTGTTGTTCGAGGTCGGGCTGCTGTTGTCGCGCATGCTGGTGCGTGACCGCGAGCGCAGGCAGGCCGAGGCCGAACGGGCCGGCGCCTCGTCGCAGCTGGTCGGCGCGGTCGCGGCGCCGGCCGCCGCGCAGGCAGGGGGCGGCGATGGTGCGGCCGATGATTTCAGGCCGCTCGACGAGGACGAAATGGAGCAGGAATTGGAGCGGGTCGAGGCCGAGTTCGACGCGCTGGACGACGCCTCGGACATGCCGGAAGCCGACCGCGACACCTCGTCGGGC
>CBDTXT010000378.1:0-3497 GCA_965364465.1 uncultured Chromatiaceae bacterium | reverse complement strand
CACTGCCGCGCACCAGTTCCCTGGCCAGGCGCGCGCTCTCGCCCCCGTCCAGAACGCTTGACAACACGTACAGCGCATACGGCTCCCAGGGTTCGTCCGAACGGCCGACGATCGGCGTCTTGTAACCCAGGATCACGTAGGGCTGACGGGCCGGCACCCTGACTTCGACGCGGGTTTCGCCGGCCTGCTCGGGCTCCGCGGCCGGTTTCAGCGGCACGACCTCGCTGGCCTGCAACGGCCCGAAATGCCGCTCCGCCAGCGTTCGCACGGCTTCGGGCTGCACGTCGCCAACCACCACCAGGGTGGCGTTGTTCGGTGCGTACCAGCGCTCGTACCAGGCCGCCAGGTCGTCGATGGTCATATTGTCGAGGTCGTTCATCCAGCCGATCACCGGATTACGGTAGGGCGAGGCGCGCCAGGCCACGGCGCTGAACTGCTCGTAGACCTTGCCGCTGGGCTTGTCCTCGGTGCGCAGGCGCCGCTCTTCTTTGACTACCTCGATCTCTTTGGCGAACTCGTCAGGGTCGAGCAGCAGGTTGCGCATACGATCGGCCTCGAGCTCAAGTGCTTGTTCCAGGTGCTCGGCCGCGAGCGTCTCGAAATATGCGGTGTAGTCCCGCCCTGTGAACGCATTCTCATTGCCACCCAGCGCGGAGACGATGCGCGAAAATTCGCCAGGGCCCACTTTGTCCGTACCTTTGAACATCATATGTTCGAGAGCGTGCGAGATACCCGTGATGCCATCGGGTTCGTAGCTCGCGCCCACCTTGTACCAGACCTGGCTCACCACGACCGGTGCGCGATGATCCTCCTTGACGATCACCTTCATGCCGTTGTCCAGCTGGAACTCGCTGACCTTTGCGGTCGCCGGCAGCCCGAACAACAACCCGATCAGGGAAACGCTTATCAAGATTCTCAGCACGATGCATACTCCGAGGATAGGACGCCGGCTTCACCGGTGGTACGATGCGCCGCAGCAAGGAAATTGGGTACGCGGGCAGCGCCCCTGATTCTGGCAACTCGACAAGGTAGCATCAACCACCGGCCCCGCGCAGTTTCTGCGCCAAGAGACCGGCAAGCTTCGCAACAGTTCCCACGCAGTCGCGACTATGTTCGGATTCGGCAAGCGCAAGACACCCGACAAAGCATTGGAGGAAACCGCGGCGAAGGCGCCTGGCGTACTCACCCGCCTGCGCGAACGGCTGGCCCGCACCCGCGCCAACCTCGGAGACGCACTCGGCGACCTGCTGACCGGCCGCCGCCAGATCGACGACGATCTGCTGGAGGAGATCGAGACACTGCTGCTCAGTGCCGACGTCGGCGTCGACGCGACGCGACGCATCATCGACGACCTGGCCGCCCAGGTGCGGCGCAAAGAGCTGTCCGATCCCAATGCACTGGGCAGGGCCCTGCGCAAGCAGCTGACGGATATCCTCGGTGCCGTCGATGCACCGGCGATCGAGGCGCCCGCGGGCCGGCCGCTGGTCGTGCTGATGGTCGGGATCAACGGCGCCGGCAAGACGACGACGATCGGCAAACTCGCCCGCCGCTTCCGGGATGAGGGCCGCAGCGTGGTGCTGGCCGCCGGTGACACCTTCCGGGCCGCTGCGGTGGAACAGCTGCAGACCTGGGGTGAACGCAACGGCATACCGGTGATCGCACAGGCCACGGGCGCCGATTCGGCATCGGTGATCTACGACGCGCTGGAGGCCGCCACCGCCCGCAAGGCCGATGTCCTGATCGCCGACACCGCGGGGCGGCTGCACACCAAGGGCAATCTGATGGAGGAGTTGGTCAAGATCAGCCGGGTGATGAAGAAGATCGACCGCGCGGCACCGCACGAGGTGCTGCTGGTGGTAGACGCCGGGACCGGCCAGAACGCGCTCAATCAGGCGATCGAGTTCAACAACGCGGTCGGCCTGACCGGCATCGCGTTGACCAAGCTCGACGGCACCGCCAAGGGCGGCATCGTATTCGCGATCGCCGAACGCCTCGGCGTGCCGATTCGCTTCATCGGCGTCGGCGAAGGGATCGAGGACCTGCGGCCCTTCGATACCGAGGAATTCTTACAGGCGCTATTTGAATAGTCTTGCCTCAAAGGGGCGCCGATCCCGGCACTGATGATTCGCTTCGACAACGTCGCCAAACGTTACCCCAACGGCCACGAGGGACTGGCCGGCGTCGACCTGCACCTCGCCCCGGGGGAGATGGCCTTCCTGACCGGCCATTCCGGTGCCGGCAAGAGCACGCTGCTGAAGCTGATCGGGCTGCTCGAGCGTGCAAGCCGTGGCCAGGTCTGGGTCAACAGCCGCAATCTGAACAAGCTCAGGGCGCGCGACATCCCTTACCATCGACGCGAAGTCGGCATGATCTTTCAGGACTACCGGCTCCTGCACGACCGCACCGTGTTCGACAACATCGCGCTGCCCTTGGTCGTAGCAGGCATGGGGCATACCGAGAGCAGGCGGCGGGTGCGTGCTGCGCTCGACAAGGTCGGGCTGTTGAAAAAAGAACGCGTATTCCCGATCACCCTGTCGGGCGGCGAGCAACAGCGCGTCGGCATCGCACGCGCACTGGTCAGCAAACCGCCGGTGCTGCTCGCGGACGAACCGACCGGCAATCTCGATCCGGAGCTGTCGCGGGAAATCATGGAGCTGTTCCTGCAGTTCAACCAGGTCGGGGTAACGCTGCTGGTCGCGACACACGACGTCGACCTGGTCAAACGGCTTGGCAAGCGCATCATCAGACTCCGCCAGGGGCGTGTGTCCGACGACAGCGAGGGAGACAGCCAGTGACCCGGCGCAGCAAGCAAACCGGCTTCCGCCGCAATCGCAGCCCCATCACCTGGTTGTTGCGGCACGCCCAGATGGCGCTGTCCTCGCTGGGTCGCCTGACCAGGAGCCCGATCAGCACACTGATGACTGCGGCCGTGATCGGCATCGCGCTGGCACTGCCCAGCGGCCTGCACCTGCTGGTCGACAACGTCCGTGCACTGAGCAGTTCCTGGGACGGCAGCGCCAGCGTCTCGCTGTTCCTCAACGAGGCAGTCGCCGATGCGCAGGCGAGCGCGGTGCGTGAGCAGATCGCGCGGCGGCCCGATGTCGCGGACACTCGGCTCATCACGCGGGCCCAGGCACTCGACGAGTTTCGTCACCTGTCGGGTTTCGGCGAGGCGGTCGAACTGCTTGACCAGAATCCGCTGCCCGCGGTCGTTGTGGTGCGCCCGGACGACAGCGTCCAGGGCGCCGATGCGGTCGGCCGGCTCGCGCGGGAACTCCAAGACTACCGGGAAATCGATCTGGCCCAAATCGACTTGCAGTGGGTCGAGCGTCTCGGCGCGATCACACGAACGGTCGAACGCGGCGTGTTGATCCTCGCTGCGCTGCTGGCGGGTGCGGTATTGCTGATCGTCGGCAACACCATCCGGCTGGAAATCCAGAACCGGCACAGCGAGATCGAGATCTTCAAACTGGTCTGCGTCACCGACGCCTTCATCC
>CBDTXT010000377.1:0-3534 GCA_965364465.1 uncultured Chromatiaceae bacterium | reverse complement strand
GCTATGGACGGCATTTTTCGAGGTCCCCTTTAGTCGTCCCGGCGCACCGTGAGTTGTGCCGGCGGAAGCCCCTTGCGCCAGTCGTCGAGCGGCTGCACCAGCGGCGGCTCGCCGTTGGCTCGGTACCAGGAATCGACCGCGTAGAGGGTGTCCGTGTCGCTGGCGCGGATCACCGCGGTCCAGTGGATCGCGACCAGCCAGCGCTGGCGTTTGGTGCGCGCCTCGACCCGGTGCCAGCGCAGCAGCCCGGCCTGCTCGAGCAGCCGCAGATAGGTCGTCGTGTTGATCGATTCGGCGATGCAGTCGAGTTGTCCCGCCTGTCCGTCGCCGGCGCTGTTGCGCGGGCGGTCCTGCCAGGTCCCGGTGCGTCGTCCAACCAGTTGCTCTAGCAACCCAATGCCGCGTGCGATATTCGCGCGCTCGACGGCCGCACTTTCGGCGTGCCGAAACAGGTCCCCAAGCTGTCGCCACGCCGCCGCGTCCAACACCACGGGTCTGCGCCGGTCGCAGTGGTAATCGACACAGGCCTCGATCAGTCCCGGGGCACCTGCCGCGACCGGGTGGCCGAGCAAGCACAGCGCGAAGGTCATTGGCCAGAGCAGTCGGTGTGCGTAAGCGCTGGGAAGGGACATGCAAGGCATCTTAACCTATCGGACATCGGCCTCCGTAGTCGGGGCGCCTTGCCCGAGAGGCAGCGGGCTTGCCTGCGCGGCCGGGCCGCGGCAACCTGTGCCCCGGGGTGCGACCCCCGGAACAGGTACGCGGATGAGTACAGACCCACAACCGAGCCGGCTGCGTTGGATCTTCTGGGCGGCGGCGCTGCTGCTGATTCTGTGGCAGTTTCTGCCCTGGATCGAGCGTCAGCTGATTGCGGTGACCGCCGAACCGCGCGCGATCACAGCGCGCGGCGATCTCGCGGGCGACGAGCTGGCGACTATCGAGATCTTCGAACGCGCCAGCCCCTCGGTGGTGTTCATTTCGACGCGCCAGCGGGTGGTCGACCTCTGGTCGCGCAATGTGTCGAGCGAGCAGCGTGGCAACGGCTCCGGCTTCTTCTGGGACGACCTGGGCCATGTGGTGACGAACAACCACGTGATCGAAGACACTTCGGAGGCCTGGGTGCGGCTGAACGATGGCCGCCGCTACCGCGCGGTGTTGATCGGTGCCAGCGCCGCGCATGACCTCGCGGTGTTGCGCATCAACGTACCGATCGATCGGCCACCCCCGGTGCCGGTTGGCACCAGCGCGGACCTGCGGGTCGGACAGAAGGTGTTCGCGATCGGCAACCCCTTCGGCCTCGACTACACCCTGACCAGCGGGCTTGTCTCGGCGCTGGACCGTTCGCTGCAGGCCGAGCGGGGCGTTTCGATCGAACACCTGATCCAGACCGACGCGGCGATCAACCCGGGTAACTCCGGTGGGCCGCTGCTCGACAGCGCCGGCCGGCTGATCGGGATCAACACCGCGATCGTCAGCCCTTCCGGGGCCTATGCCGGGATCGGTTTCGCGGTCCCGGTGGATACAGTCAACCGGGTGGTCCCGCAATTGATCGCGAAGGGCAGGTATACCCGCCCCAGCCTGGGGATCTCGGTCGACGTCGATATGAATCGCGTGATCACCAAACAACTCGGTATCAGCGGCGTCCTGGTCCTGCGCGTGAGCAGGGATTCGGGTGCCGAACGGGCCGGGCTTCGCGGTACCCGCGTCGACGGTCGCGGTGACGTAATTCCCGGCGACGTGATCCTCGCGGTGGACGAAACACCGGTGACGTCGGTGTCCGAACTGCTGTCGGTGCTCGAGGGCTACCGCGTGGGTGACACGGTAGCGTTGCGCATCTGGCGTTCCGGAAAAGAACAGCGGCTTAACGTGGTACTCCAGGCAAGCGATTAGACGGATCCGCCAATCGCATCGGCGACCAGCCCGACCAGCCGCTCGTAGTGGCTGCCCCTCCAGTACAGCTTTCGGCACCCGCTGCACTGCCAGAAGCGGTCGTAATGTGCTCGCGTCAGTGGCTCCAGGCCGTCTTGTATCGCCGCCTTCGCGACCGCCTGCAGCGGGCTGTTGCAATCCATACAGCGGGTGAAGGGTCGGGCGGACCCTGCCAGGTCGCAGCGCTCGACCACCTGGGCAAGCTGGTCGAGCGGCCGGTCCCGTCGGATATGCAGGCCGTGGGTGACCGCACGGCGCATCAGCAGGCGCCGGTCGCGGCTCAGCACGATGCGCCGCTCGGCATTCGCCTGGCTCACGAGCGCGGCGTCGCCAACGTCGTTCTCGTACAGCGTATCGAATCCGAGCAGGCGCAGATAACGCGCGAGCCGCCCGAGCTGGGCATCGGCGAAGAAGCGTGGATCGCGCAGCGGCGCCGATCGCAGGCGCAGCAGCGGTGTGACGTCCAACGACTCGAACATCGGGTAGACGGCGACCCGGTCACCATCTTCCACCGGCGTTTCCAGATCGGCCGAGGTGCCGTCGATCAGCACGAGTTCGATCTCGGTGTGCGGCACGCCGAATCTTTCGATCAGGTGGCGGACCGGGCAGGGCGGTTCGAACTCGACAGCGATTTCACGCCGGCGATTCGCCCGCGCCAGGTAGTCGTTCAGTTCCTCGTAGAATCTCAGCGTGGCCTGCGCCATGATCTCGGGACCACTAGCGCACCGATCGGTAAATGTCGCGGCGTTGGTGTTTGACCAGTACCAACTGCCAGAGTTGACCCTGCCGGGCGCGAAAGAAACCCGCCGTGCTCGCGAGGTAGTACACCCACATGCGATAGAAACGTTCGTCATAGCGCTGCGCCAGTTTCGGCCAGGCGGCGTCGAAGTTCTCCCGCCAGGCCATCAGCGTGCGGTCGTAGTCCTGGCCGAAGTTGTGCCAGTCCTCGATCAGGAAACGTCCCTCGAGGGCCTCGGCGAGACGGCGCGCAGACGGCAGTTGGCCATTCGGAAAGATGTACTTGTCTATCCAGGGGTCCGTGCAGTGGCGGGTCGTGCGACGGCCTATCGTGTGTAGCAGGAACAGGCCGTCGTCATCGAGCCTGTCGGCGACGGTGTCGAAAAAGACCCGGTAGTTCTTGTCGCCGACATGCTCGAACATGCCGACCGAGACCGCCTTGTCGAAGCGGCCACGGACATCGCGATAATCCATCAGTGCGATCTCGACCGGCAGCCCGGCGCAGCGTTCACGTGCCAGCGCCTGCTGTTCGCGCGACACCGTGATACCGCAGACCTCGACGCCGTAGTGCCTGGCCGCATACCGGGCCAGCCCGCCCCAGCCGCAGCCGATGTCGAGCAGGCGTTCGCCGGGTTTGAGCTGAAGCTTGCGGCAGATCAGGTCGAGCTTGTCACGCTGTGCGTCTTCCAGGTTCCCGGCCCGGGCCCAGTAGGCGCAGGAGTAGTTCATGCGGCTGTCTAGCATCGCCTCGAACACGTCGTTGCCGATGTCATAGTGCCGTTCCCCGACCTCATAGGCGCGTTGCCCGGACTGGCGGTTGAACAGTAGGTTTTGCAGCCCCGCGGCCAGGATGTGCGCCTTATGCAG
>CBDTXT010000376.1:0-3542 GCA_965364465.1 uncultured Chromatiaceae bacterium | reverse complement strand
CGGCGGCTACGGCCAGGATGGCGGCGACGGCTGGGGCGGCCAGCGCAACACCTTCCTCGGCCTGTCCAGCGACTGGGGCACCGTGCTCGCCGGCCGCCACGACACCCCGGCCAAGGTCGCGTTCTACGGTGCCGGCACCGAGATCCTTGCCGACTCGGTCATCGACCTGAACCGCGGCAATCGGCTGACCGCGGGCCGTTCGCGCCTGGCCCCGATCGGGGTGTTTTCCGAGTATCGTGCCGACAATGCGGTGGCCTATGTCTCACCAAAGTTCGCCGGGTTCACCGCGATCGGCGCGTTCATCCCCGGGGAAGACAGGAGCACGGACGACAGCAAGGAGGGCGACAGCTGGGCCGATCACTGGTCCGGTGGCCTGATCTTCGGCAGCAATGCATTCAAGGCGAGCCTCGGCTACCAGCAGACCAAGGTCGACGACGTGAAACAGAAGCTCTGGCAGGTCGGTGGCAGCGCGGACCTGTTCGACGCGTTCAAGCTGGGTGCCCACTATGAGAACACCGACAACTTCGGGCAGATCGACGACGCCGACTACGAGGCCTGGGCGGTCAGCGGCAAGTGGCGTTTTGGCAACAACGCGGTCGGGGCCGTCTACACCAATGCCGACCTCAAGCGCAAAGGCGACCCTGGCTACAAGACCGACGGCTGGGGGCTGTCGGGCGAGCACAACTTCAGCAAGCGTACCAAGGTGTATGCGGCCTATGCGGACAACAAGCTGAAGCCCCAGAGCACCAATGAAGAAGACGACGCGAGCGACAAGGTCTTCTCCCTCGGCATGATCCACAGCTTCTGATCCGTCGCGGCAGTGCCGGATTCGAAACGGGGCCCTCGGGTCCCGTTTTTTCGTCGTGCCCGCGGGCCCGGTCGGACCTCAGGGTTCGATAATCTTCGGCCCGTCCGGTGTGCCGAGGATCAGCACGTCGGCCGGACGGTGCGCAAAGATGCCCACCGTGACGACGCCCGCCAACTGGTTGATCTGGGTCTCCAGTTGCATCGCCTCCATGATCTCGAGATTGTGCACATCGAGGATCAGGTTGCCGTTGTCGGTGACGAAGTCCTCGCGCAGCACCGGGGTGCCGCCCAGTGCGACCAGCTCGCGCGCGACATAGCTGCGCGCCATCGGGATCACCTCGACCGGCAACGGGAACTTGCCCAGTACATCGACCAGCTTCCCCTCGTCCGCGATACAGACGAATCGCTTGCTGGCCGCTGCGACGATCTTCTCCCGGGTCAGCGCGCCGCCACCACCCTTGATCAGCTGCAGCTGGAGATTGGATTCATCTGCGCCGTCGACATAGACCTCCAGGCCGCCGGTCGCGTTCAGGTCGAGCACCTCGATGCCCAGGTTTTTCATCCGCTCGGTCGACGCCTCGGAACTCGACACCGCCCCTTCGAAACGTCCCTTGACCCTGGCGAAGGCGTTTATGAAGTGGTTGACCGTTGAGCCGGTGCCAACCCCGACGATGCCGCCTTCCGGCAGGAATTCGATGGCCGCCTCGGCCGCCTGACGTTTCAGTTCATCTGCGTTCATTTCTGCCCTCGACTTCTCCGGCTGTTGCCGATCCGATGATTTTAGCCGGGAGACGTTACCATCGTTGGACAACCCACTGCCATAGCGGCGGCGTGATGCCTGCGTCTGCCTTACACTAGGGTCTGGGTAAAGAGGTGCGCTGCGACTGCGCCGAAACCATCACCCCTTCCGGATCCGTGTCACGAGCAGCAGTTGCCGGCACTGTCCCCTGAGTTGATCTTACAAGGTAAGCATGTCACGCACCTATATCGAACAAATCCTGCGCGCGCGGGTCTACGACGTTGCTTCGGAAACGCCACTCGAATATGCGCCACGCCTTTCCGCTCGCACCGAGAACCGCATCCTGCTGAAACGCGAAGACCAGCAACAGGTGTTCTCATTCAAGCTGCGCGGCGCATACAACAAGATCTATCGACTGAGTCAGGATCAGCGCGCGCAGGGGGTGGTGGCCGCGTCTGCCGGCAACCACGCGCAGGGCGTGGCCCTTGCAGGCAAGCGCCTGGGTGTACACGCGACCATTGTGATGCCGATTACGACCCCGGGGATCAAGGTAGACACGGTGCGCCGGCTCGGCGGCAAGGCCGTGCTGCAGGGCGATTCCTACGACGACGCCTATGCCCATGCGATGCAACTCGCCGATGAAAAGGGTTTGACCTTCATCCATCCGTTCGACGATCCGGATGTGATCGCGGGACAGGGTACGATCGGGATGGAGATCCTGCGGCAACATGCCGACCCCGTGCATGCGGTGTTCGTCCCGGTCGGCGGCGGCGGTCTGATCGCGGGTGTCGCCGCCTATATCAAGCATGTCAGACCTGATATCCGGGTGATCGGCGTCGAACCCGAGGACGCGCCGACGCTCGAGCGGGCCCTTGCGGCCGGCCGGCGTGTGATACTGCCGCGCGTCGGCCTGTTTGCTGACGGCGTCGCGGTCAAACAGATCGGCAAGGAGACCTTTCGCGTCGCGCGCAAGACCGTCGACGAGGTAATCCTGGTCAGCACGGACGAGATCTGTGCGGCGATCAAGGATGTCTTCGACGACACGCGCAGCGTGGCCGAACCCGCCGGTGCGCTGGCTATCGCGGGGATCAAGAAATATGTCGCGCGCGAAGCGATCGCCGCGCAGACACTGATCGGCATACTCAGCGGTGCCAATGTCAACTTCGATAGGCTGCGACACATTGCCGAACGTGCCGAGGTCGGCGAGCAGCGCGAGGCCCTGCTCGCGGTGCAGATCCCGGAGAAGGCTGGCAGTTTTCTCGCGTTCTGCCGTGCACTGGGCAAGCGAAGTATCACCGAGTTCAACTATCGATATTCCGATGACCAACGCGCCCAGGTCTTCTGTGGCGTCGAGTTGCGCGAGGGTAACAGTGAGCGGGCCGAGCTGATCGAGCAGTTGGTCAGCAAGGGGTTCGAGGTCGTGGACCTGACCGAGAACGAGACCGCGAAGCTGCACATTCGCTATATGGTCGGGGGGCATGCGCCTCAGGTCGCCAACGAGCGCCTGTACCGCTTCGAGTTTCCGGAGCGGCCCGGTGCGCTACTCGATTTTCTCAAGGGCTTATCGCGCGGTTGGAATATCAGCCTCTTTCACTACCGCAATCATGGTGCCGCATACGGCCGCGTGCTGGTCGGTCTGCAACTGGACCGGGAGGCCGTCCGCGAGTTTCGCGCCTACATGCAGACCAGCGGTTACGCCTACAACGAAGAAACGGATAATCTGGCGTACCGCCTGTTTGCAAAGGGCGGATAGTTGATCGGCGCGCATGCGATCCCCAGCGGTGCTGACGCCTGGTAAGCGAGAAACCGTGCGCAGCGGCGGACAGTGACACCGGTTGCTCCGCCGTCGCTTTATGGCGTACATCGAAAAAAGCCCGACCATCTGTGGTCGGGCTTTTTCTAACGCTTCAAACGCGCATCAGCGCTTCTTGCGTGGCGTCACCTTGCGAGGCCTTGCCGCGGCCTTCTTCTTTGCCGCGGCCTTCTTTCTCGGTGC
>CBDTXT010000375.1:0-3548 GCA_965364465.1 uncultured Chromatiaceae bacterium | reverse complement strand
TGCTGCGTGAACAGCAGTCGACCCAGTGTGCGGCCGATCGCGTCCAGACTGTAAAACGCCTCGTGTGGCAGAGTCGCCAGGAAAAAGCCTGCCTGGATGAAACGCTGCCCAGTGGCGCGGCCGACGGCCGCAAGATGCTGTTTCGTCCGAATGTCTGCAGGTTTGCGGATCATATCAAGTATGCTGACCAGCACGGCAGGTAGCAGCAACACGGTAAGCACGGCGAGGGTCCACAGCCAAGCCGATTCCGATACCGTCCAGCCCAGCACCAACAGCAGGGTCAGCGCCGCCGGTACCAGGCTGCGACGCAGGTTGTCGAACAGCTTCCAGCGAGACAGCGCGGAAAGGGGATTCTTGAGACGTCGCCCCTTGGGCCCGGGCACCCATGGCAGCAGCCAGCCCAGCAGCTGCCAGTCACCGCGGATCCACCGATAGCGGCGGTTGACATCAGCACCGTAACGGGCCGGGTACTCCTCATACAACTGCAGGTCACTAAGCAGTCCGGCACGCGCGTAACAGCCTTCCAGAAGGTCATGGCTAAGGATTCGATTGTCAGGAAAACGACCCTTAAGCGCTTGTTCGAATGCATCGACATCATAGATGCCCTTGCCGATGAACGAGCCCTCGTGAAACAGATCCTGATAGACATCGGAGACGGCACGCGTATAGGGGTCGATACCCGGCTCACCGCCATACAGCCGTGCATAACGCGACTGTGCGATGCCTGGCAGGCTCGCGCCCATGCGTGGTTGCAGGATGCCGTAGCCGGTGACTACCCGTTGTAGTGCCGTATCGTAGACGGGCCGATTCAAGGGATGTGCCATGGTCGCGACAAACTGGCGCGCAGCCTCGCGCGGCAGCTGCGTGTCGGTGTCCAGTGTGATCACATATTTCACACCAGCCAGCACCGCAGTCCCACCGACAATAAGGGAAAAGCCGTCGCTGTTCTTTTCACGCAGTAGCAGATTCAGATCCGCCAGCTTGCCGCGTTTGCGCTCGTAACCCATCCAGATCCGGTCGTGCGGGTTCCAGCGGCGGGGGCGATGGAACAGGAAGAACACGTCATTGCCGCCATCCGCATATTGCGTATTCAGCGCATCAATCCGTTCTCGGGCCAAGGACAGCAGCGCCGCATCCTCGGCGAGCGTTTCTTCGGCTGCATCGGCAAAGTCGGTCAACAGACCGAAGTGCAGATTCGTATCGCGATTGGCCAGGAACCGGACTTCCAGCGAGTCGACGAGACTGTCGAGGCCGTGCCGGCTGGTAAGCATGGTGGGAATCACCACCAGCGCACGTGATGCCGCGGGAATACCGGCAGAGAAATCCATACGCGCCAGCGGATGAGGTGATACAAACAGGGTTGCCAGCCAATTGACCACCGCCAGTGCAAGCTGGCTGGCAACCAACAGCACGAGCAGGCCAAGCGGCAGCAATGCCCAAGCGCCCATGCCGCCCATACGCGCCGCTGTCAGCAGCCCCACCGCCGGAAGCAGGGTGAGCAGTGTTACCGAACCCAAATACGGCAGCAAGGGATACTCGCGGGCCGCATGGGACAGCCTCGAAGCAAACCCCCGGCGAGCCCCGGTAGCCTGCTCCAACTCGGCTTTGCCTCGGTCAATCAGATAGTAGCCGACATGCCCGGTTCGCCCATCAGACGTGGCGCCATCGGTGCTGGTACGTGCCAGTTCGATGGCGTGATGCGCCACCTTCTCCTCAGGTAACCCGGCGGCCCTCCCGACTTCCTCGATGACATGCCGGTAACGGTCACGGCTGGCGAAGTCCATCGTCGCATAGGCGTCCGCGGGATCGGTGCGCAGGGTCTGTTCGACAAGACTCATAGCCTCAACAAATGTGCGCCAGTCCGTCGAACCGAGCAGGCGCAGACTGCCGATGCTGTTGCTGATCGAAACCTGATCAGCAGCCTGTTGCCGGTTTCCCGAGTGCACCAGCTTTTCAATGCTCAGGCCCGACTCTGCCAATTGTTGTTCGATCCAGGTCAGTGGAAGCGCCAGCGCCGGCCCTTGACCCTGCAGGCGACGCGCCAGTTCCGAAACGAAGGGCGTACTCATCGGCGGATGCGAACGCGCCATGTCTGCAATCACCAGAATCAGGCTCTTCGAATCATGGCGTGCGACCTCGGTCAGTCGTTCCGCCCAGGTGATGGCTGTATCACGATCCGCACTGCCGGCAGCTATTCGCACCGCGACCCGACGCAGATTCTCGATCAGCGCAAGACGCAGCATGATGGGGATTGCCCACAGCTCGCCCAATCGAAGTGGATTTTCTGTCTGATAGGCCGAGACGAAGCGCCTCAGACTGTCTGGATCGACCCGCCCGTCGCCGTGCGCGATGGCCTCCAGAGCGATGTCATACACACGAGGCAGCCCGGCGGATGCACCAATGGCCAGCGTCGGCAGTTCGCGACTATAACCCTTGGGCAAGTGGCGCCTGGCGGTCCGGATCTGCTCATCGACAAGATATGAGTTGTCGAGCAACCATTCAGCGGCAGGCGTAATGCGTTGCTTCGCGGTCACCGCTATCATCAGCCGGTCGCAGGTTCGGCTCAATACCTGTTCGTTCACGGCCAGTCGCGCGAGCAACTGGTCGGGGGCGCGCCCAGGCATCAGACGGTGATTGGCGGCGAGGCGCACCCCATGCTGTTCCATCTGGTCGGTGCTGAACAGTTCCGCCCGCAAGGGTGGCTCATCATCAGAAGGCGCAGCCGTCGCGCCACTTTCATCGCCCGGCGACCTCGTCGCCTGTCTACCGATCCGATGCCATTGGTCCGATAAGCTGGCAAAGGCCGCTCTCCATGCTGAACTCACGCTACCCTCCCTGCGACCGAAACTAGGTCATCGCACACCGGGGCGCAGCCGAACCGGTAACACCTCTTGAACTTATTCACCGCTCACGTCCCGGGACTACCCCCTTTGAGCGGTATCTCCGCCAAGCCGCTGCCAAGGCCCAGCGATGTGAGCGTTTCAAAAATCCCCCACCGACAGGACATAGGTATAGGCGCCTTTGCCACCCCCACCGCGCGTATAGATTCTGTCCGCCACCTCGAGAATCCGCCCCCGCGTTTCGTCGAACGCCTTGAGGAACCCCGACTCGACCGCATCCATATCTGGACAAAGCCGCTTGAGCGCCTCGGCCTCCACGAAGAATGAGACCTCGATGGTGCGATCGTAGCCCCAGAAACGGACGCGCCCGCCGCTCTCATCGAAGCTGCGGCTCGGGTTCGGGAAGGTTAAACTCATCACTGCATGCTCCAGGCATCAAGCGGATAGGGGGCCGCGTCGCGTATGAACGCCTTGACGGGCTTGAGGAAATCAACGCCGGGATAATCTCTGCCGCGAGTTGTCGACCGCAGGAACTTGTTCGACAGCATCGCCTAAACGCGATCCCGACCCGACGCGCTGAGAAAGGCGTAGCGCAGCTTCATTAACTTACGCGTCACAGACTGGGAGTTCCGTGCGCTAGCGTACATACCGCGCCATCGCGTGCAGAGCCGCCGTTTGCATGAACCCGAGTATTGGTTCGACACCATC
>CBDTXT010000374.1:0-3559 GCA_965364465.1 uncultured Chromatiaceae bacterium | reverse complement strand
CCCTGCTGCCGGTGCCCGGGATGAACGGCATCGCCGAGAAGGGTGGGATGATCACCCTGCTCTACCTGACCATGATCCCGTCGTTGGGCATGGCGCTGGGCGTTGGCCAGTGCGCCAATCCGAATGGCTCGATCGGCATATCGCGCGCGCTGACCGCGATGCTGGCCTACGACATCCCTTTCGTGATCGTGATCGCCGGTGTCGCGATGCACTTCGGCACCACCAACCTGGTCGATGTCGTGTCACAACAGCAGGCGGGTGGCATCGAGAGTTGGGGAGCAGTGCAGATGCCATTGCTCGCCCTGGCCGGGCTGTTCGCGCTGCACGGCATGCTGGGCAAACAGCCGTTCGAGATCTATGTGGCACCGGCCGAGATCGCCACCGGGCCGATGGTGGAGATGGGGGGCAAGTTTCTCGGCGGCCTGTTCGTGATGCAGTGCTTCCAGCTGTATACCGCCTCGGTGCTCTATGTGACGCTGTTCCTGGGAGGCGGCGAGAACTGGATCAGCTTCCTCGCCAAGGCCTTTGCGGTACTGATGATTCCGATGTCAATCGCGTTCCTGTTCCCCCGTTATCGCACCGAGGACATGATCGCGATGCTGTGGAAATGGCCGGTGCTGCTCGGGCTGATCGGACTCGTTTTCGTCGGCACATGAGGGCCGGTAATGCGTCGCTGGGCACGGCCCGCCCGTCGGCCGCGTCGCTTGCGCGGCGTACCGTGCAGTTCGGCCTGCTGCCGACATGCAGGCGCCGCGGTTGGTGGCGAAGCATCGGCGACCATTGCCCGAGCAACGCCTCGGCGCTTCGAAGGTGTAATAGGCGGTTGAGACCGCCTCGCACGACAACAGGGGGTTCGCGATGACACAGTTTCCAGTCAGGGTCGAGCAGGGGAAATCGAATGGCAACATCTTCAGCCGAGTATTCGACGAGCTGACCGCGTTCTGCCGTTCGCGCTCGCTGTTCATCCTGCACTACTGCACGGGCTGTGGCGCGATCGAGCTGCCACCGGCGATGACCTCGCGTTTCGACATGGAGCGCCTGGGCATTTCGCCAATGGTCTCGCCGCGTCAGGCGGATATCCTGCTGATCACCGGCTATGTATCGGTCAAGACGCTCAAACGGGTGATGCTGACCTATGAACAAATGGGTTCACCGAAGTATGTGATCGGCATCTGTTCCTGCACGGTCAACGGCGGGATGTACTGGCAGTCCTATGCGACCGCGAAGAAGCTCAACGACTACATGCCGGTGGATCTGTACATCGCCGGCTGCATGCCGCGCCCGGAGGCGGTCATCACCGGTCTACGTCAACTGATGGAAAATATCCGCCACGGCAAGGCGAATGGCTGGCAGGACTACTACCGCCGCTACGACCACTATCTTGGCAACCAGCAGCGCCTGTTCGGTGAGACCTGGCAGACGCCGACCGATGTGATTGCCGAGGCACGTCACTACGGGCTGTTCGGCAAAGAGACGCTGGGCAGGCACACCGACCTGCTCGAGCGCCACCAGGCGCCGCTCGAGCCATTGAGCATGCGGCTCGGCCTCGACGAGAAGACCGAGGTGGGGCCATGAACGACGCCCATCTGCCGGTCGAGCGCCTGAGTGTGATCCTCGGCGAGGTCAAGCAGGTCCGCGTGAGCCAGGGCGGGCCTCGCCGGACGCGCCTCGACGTCGCTGCCGATGCGCTGCCAGCGTTGCTCGAATTACTGAAGGGGCGAGCGGGCTTCGTCCACTTGTCGGCGATCAGCTGCGTCGACTGGCCGAACGACGACCAGTTCGAGCTGGTCTATCACTTGTGGTCCTACGAACTCGGACTGCTGGTCTCCGCGCATACCCGCATAGCGCGGGACCCGGGTGTATACGTATCCGTGTATGACATCTATCACCCGGCCGGCTTCTTCGAACGCGACATCCACGAGATGTACGGGGTGTATTTCGAGGGCGCACCGGACATGGAAAAGTTCATCCTGACCGAATGGGACGGTCCGCCGCCGATGCGCAAGGAGTTCGACAGCGAGGCCTGGGTCAACGATCACTTCGACTGGCAGGACTATCGGCCCGACTGGCTGGTCGAACTCGAGCAGCAGGGCGGCGGCGTGGTGATACAACCGGACGAGCAGCGATTCAGTCGGCGCGATGTGACGGAAGACCAAGATGACTAGCCACGATGACGGATGCTCGTGCAATGCAGCCGCTCGGCGGGCACAGCCAGCCCCACCCGACGGCCTGCCAAAGGCGGCGCCTATCGGTCCGTACACGCTGGATCGATGGCTTTTTGCGGGCCCAGCCCGCGCACTGAGTTGAGCGGAAGCGATGCGAGCCGAAAACTACGAAGCGCGAAACCACCCGCCGAGCAATGAGTTCGAGATCAACTTCGGCCCGAATCACCCGGGCATCGAGGGCAACTATGCACTGAAGGTGAAGGTGCACGGTGACGAGATCGTTGCCGCGCGCGCCGACGGCGGTTACCTGCACCGCGGATTCGAGAAGTTGATGGAACAGCGCCTCTGGATCCAGAACATCGCGCTGGTGCCGCGCATTTGCGTGCCCGACCCGGCACCGATGGAAGTTGCATACGCGATGGCCGTCGAGCAGCTGTGCGGCCTCGAGGTCCCGCAACGCGCACAATGGCTGAGGGTGCTCCAGCTGGAACTCTCGCGGCTAGCCGCCCACCTGTTCACTTTCGGCGGTCATGCAGCGACCACCGGCATGTATAGCCCGATGTTCTGGGGGGTGGCCGACCGGGACCTGCTGCTCGACCTGTTCGAGGAACTGACCGGCGGCCGCGTGTACAGCATCTACAACATCCCGGGCGGGGTGCGCCGGGATATGCCGGAGGGGTTCCTCGACCGGCTGACCCACACGCTCGACTATCTCGACTCACGGCTTCCCGACTACGACAACCTGCTGTTCACGAACCGGGTGTTCGTGACCCGCGCCAAGGACACGGGAACGATCACCCAGCGGCAGGCCCTGGAATGGAGCGTCACGGGCCCCAACCTGCGCGCCTCCGGACTCGCCTTCGACGTGCGGCGCGACGATCCCTATCTGGTCTATGACCAGCTGGATTTCGATATCCCCACCGAGCGCGCGGGCGACGCCTGGGCGCGCACACTGGTACGCCGGGCCGAATTGCAGCAGAGCATACGCATACTGCGTCAGCTGGTCGATCGACTGCCCGGCATCGACGGCCCGATCCGGGCACCGATACCGAACCCACTGGCCTGGAAGGTGCCTGCTGGCGAGGCCTATGTCCGGATCGAATCATCGAAGGGTGAACTGGGCTGGTACGTGGTCTCGGATGGCGGCGAAAAGCCTTACCGGGTGCATATTCGGGGGCCGTCTGCAATGCATGCAGTGCAGGTGCTCGAGCACCTGGTCACCGGTTGTCGGATCGAGGATGTCGCGCAGATCATGTTCTCGCTCGACGCCTGTCCACCGGAGGTGGACCGTTGAGCCCGGTCGCGGCGTGCGATATCGCGCAGGGCGACGGCTTTTTCGCGGCGGGCACAGCCCGCCCTACCAGGGGAGGCGCGTTGATGCCGGTCGCGGCGTG
>CBDTXT010000373.1:0-3562 GCA_965364465.1 uncultured Chromatiaceae bacterium | reverse complement strand
CCCGTGTCGGTGGGCCAACTACCCGACGATCACCGTTAAGTAAGTGCCATTGCGCCTAGGCCCGGTAGGCGCTCATTTGTAGAGGTACGTGGGATTGCCGACACCCATCTGGTCCATTGCCTGCGCCCTGCCCAGCACGCCCTGTTGCTCCGCCTTTTTCGCCAGCTCGACGGCCGCGCCGAAATCTCCTCCGTCAGCAGCCTTCTCGGCTGCGTCGATCATCGCACCCGTATCGCGCCATTCGCCGCCGACCGCAGCGGCCTGCCGTTGCGCGGCCTTGGCCGCTGCGATGGCCGCCTCCGCGGTGGCCTTGTCGCTCGCCGTTGCGCTGCCGGCGACCACCAACCCTGCAACCAGCACGTAAAGCAGGGCCATTCTGATCGACATCGTGTTCCTCCACCCTTCTGAGTTTCCTCTATGATCGTCGCGGTATGCATGCTGCCGCGCATCTGCCCGGCCCTTGGCGCGGGGTTTGGCCAGCCACGGCACGGTTACGGTACCATCCGGCCTTGCGCGGTGCATCAGCGGACCGCGGCTGGCCGACCGCGCAGAGGTCGCCACGGCGACTTCACAGCAAAAGACAAGCTCAAGGATTTGTTTAATGTCAGCATTGATATGCGGTTCGATGGCTTTCGACACCATCATGGTGTTTCAGGACCAGTTCAAGAACCATATTCTTCCCGAGCAGGTACATATCCTGAACGTATCGTTTCTTGTCCCGGAGTTGCGGCGTAACTTCGGGGGCTGCGCTGGCAACATAGCGTTCAATCTCCGCCTGCTGGGCGGCGACGGCGTGCCGATGGGAACCGTAGGTAGTGATTTCGGCCCGTATCACGATTGGCTGGGCAGTCACCAGATCCGGCGTGATGCACTGCGTGAGGTCCCCGGGACGTTCACTGCGCAGGCTTATATCACGACCGACCAGGACGACAATCAGATCACCGCGTTCCACCCGGGCGCGATGAACCATGCGCATCAGAATCGGGTCGAAGAGGTCGACGGGATCAATATTGGCATCGTGTCGCCGGACGGCCGTCAGGGCATGATCGAGCATGCGGAGCAGTTTGCGGCGGCCGGTATCCCGTTCATTTTCGACCCGGGTCAGGGCATGCCGATGTTTGATGCCGACGATCTGAACCGATTCGTTTACCAGGCGACCTGGTTGGCGTTCAACGACTACGAGGCCAAGCTCATGCAGGAGCGCACCGGCAAGTCACCAGCGCAGCTCGCGCGCGAGGTCGAAGCCGTGATCGTCACGCGTGGCGGCGCCGGTTCGACGATCTACGCCGATGGCGATACGATCGACATCCCGCTGGCGCCGGCACGGCATCTGGTCGACCCTACCGGCTGCGGCGATGCCTACCGCGCGGGACTCTTGTACGGTCTGCAGCATGGGCTCGACTGGGAAATCACCGGGCGGATCGCCTCGCTGATCGGCGCGATCAAGATCGAGCACGCGGGCACGCAGAACCATGCATTAACACGTGCCGATTTCGACGCGAGATTTCGTGAAACCTTCGGTTTTTCGTTGTGACGCCTGGTGCTCGGCGGGTGCGCCAGTCTCGGGAGGACCCTATTGTCTGAGCTGAGCTGCACACCGACCCTGGACGGCCTGCTGTCCTACGAAGCGGCCGTCGACCGGATGGTCGAGGCTGCGCAGCCGATCACCGAAAGGGAGTCGGTCGGCCTGCGCGAGGCGCTCGGTCGCGTGCTCGCGCAACCCGTGGTCAGCATGATCGATGTGCCGGGCTGGGATTACAGTGCGATGGACGGCTATGCGGTGCGGGCGTCCGAATGCGCGATGCCTGGCCAGATGCTGCCGGTTTCGCAGCGTGTGCCGGCCGGGGTCGCACCCGAGCCACTGGCGCCGCAGAGTGCCGCGCGTATTTTCACCGGGGCGCCGATCCCGGGCGGCGCCGATGCGGTCGTGATGCAGGAGCTGTGCACCGAATCCGCCGGCCAGGTGAAGATCGACGCCGGGGTTGTGCCGGGTGAGAACATCCGACGGCGCGGCGAGGATATCCGTGCCGGCAGCGTGCTGATCGACGCCGGGACGCGCCTGTTACCGCAACACCTTGGCCTGGCCGCTTCGGTCGGGGTGGGGGTGGTCACAGTCTGTCGCAGACCACGCGTGGCGCTTTTCGCGAGCGGTGATGAGCTGATGATGCCCGGCCAGGACCTGTCGCCGGGCAAGATCTACAACTCCAACCTGTTCACCGCGACCGGGCTGTTGCAGGCCCTCGGTTGCGAGGTCGTGGAGCTGGGAATCGTCGAGGACACGCCGGAGGCGACCAGGGCGGCATTGGCGCGCGGTGCGGCCGAGGCCGACCTGGTGCTCGCCTCGGGCGGTGTCTCGGTCGGTGAGGAAGACCATGTGAAGCCGGCCGTCGAGGCGCTTGGCTCGCTGGACCTGTGGAAGATCGCGATCCGGCCCGGGAAGCCAGTGGCCTTCGGGCACGTGGACGCGACGCCATTCATCGGCTCGCCCGGCAATCCCGTGTCGCTGTTCGTGACCTTTGTGCTGTTCGTGCGGCCGTTCCTGCTGCGCCTCCAGGGGAGATCCGATTGGCGTCTACGGCCCATTTGGATGGCCGCCGATTTCGACTGGCCGCGGCCGGACAAACGGCGTGAGTTTCAGCGCGCCCGCCTCGAGATCGATGCGGAAGGCACGACCCGGCTGACGGTCCATCCGAGCCGCTCGTCGGGGGTGCTCAGTTCGGTCACCTGGGCGAATGGCCTGGTGGTGATTCCCGAGGGCCGGCAGATCCGACGCGGTGATCGGGTCGAGTTCCTGCCTTTCAGCGAGATGATGACATGATTCAGGTCCTCTATTTTGCGAGTCTGCGGGAGCGTCTCGGTTGCCAGGCCGAGGCACTGTCCGAGGTTCCCCGCAGCGTTTCCGCGCTGCGCGGACAGTTGTCCGCACGCGGCGGCGTCTGGGCCGAGGTGTTCGCCGAGGATCAGCGGGTGCTTGCCGCGGTCAACCAGGAAATGGCGCCGGCCGAACAGGCGCTCAAGGATGGCGACGAGGTCGGGTTTTTTCCACCGGTCACCGGTGGCTGAGGCGACGGGAGGTCCCAGGTCGATGGATGTCGATATTCGGGTGCAGGACACGGCACTGGATGCGCTGAGTGAGGTGGAGCCCGTCTACAGCGGTCGGCCGTCGGTCGGCGGCGTGGTCAGTTTCATCGGGTTGATGCGCGACATCAATGCGGGCGAGCAGGTGGCCGCGATGACCCTCGAGCACTACCCGGGTATGACCGAAAAGGCCCTGGCGGCGATCGTTGCGGAGGCCGGCGAACGCTGGCAACTCGAGGGCGTGCGCGTCATCCATCGGATCGGAGAGGTTCGTCCGCAGGATCCGATCGTGCTGGTGACGGTCGCCAGCCGGCACCGCAGTGAGGCATTTCGCGCCTGTGAGTTTATAATCGACTACTTGAAGACCCGTGCGCCGTTCTGGAAAAGGGAGCAGACCACCGATGGAAAGGCGCGCTGGGTTGACGCCCGTAGCAGCGACGATGCGGCGGCCGATGGCTGGGGGGAGACCGAAAGCCGTTAAAGG
>CBDTXT010000372.1:0-3584 GCA_965364465.1 uncultured Chromatiaceae bacterium | reverse complement strand
GAGCCGCTTCCGCGAGCGCGTCAAACAGAGGTTCGAGGACCCGGCGGACCGCCGGCGCTTCTGGAACTGCGTGTTGCAGAGCGGCGTCGCCGAACGCGTGTTCAGCGGCCACATGCAGGAGGCGGAGATACTGCTCGAGCAGGAGCTCGGCAGCGGCCGCTTGCAGCCGGGCATGGGCGAGGTGTACCTGGTCGGCGGCGGACCGGGCGACCCGGACCTGCTGACCTTCCGCGCGCTGCGGCTGATGCAACAGGCGGACGTGGTCGTGTACGACCGCCTGGTGGCCAAGGCGGTGCTGGACATGACGCGCAGCGACGCGGAACGGATCTATGTGGGGAAGGAACGGGACAATCATGCGATGCGCCAGGAGGAGATCAATCAGCTGTTGGCCGATCTCGCCAAGCAGGGCAAGCGCGTGGTGCGCTTGAAGGGCGGCGACCCGTTCATCTTCGGGCGCGGCGGCGAGGAGATCGACACGCTGGCGAGTCAGGGCGTCCCGTTTCAGGTGGTCCCTGGGATCACCGCGGCCTCGGGCTGCGCGAGCTACGCCGGGATCCCGTTGACCCACCGCGACTATGCCCAGTCGGTGACCTTCGTGACCGGGCACCTGAAAGACGACAGCATGAACCTGAACTGGGACCAGCTCGCGCAGCCGAACCAAACGGTCGTTTTCTACATGGGCCTGAAGGGTCTGCCGGTGATCAGCCGGGAGCTGCAGGCGCATGGCATGCCGCCCGACACGCCGGCGGCACTCGTCCAGCAGGGCACCACGCATCAACAACGCGTATTTACCGGCAGCATCGCCTCGCTGCCCGAGCTGGTCGAACGCGAACAGCCGAAGCCGCCGACCCTGATCATCGTCGGCGACGTGGTGCAGCTACAGGGCAGGCTGTCCTGGTACGAGGCACCGACGATGTCGGAACAGGGCGCCACCTCGCCGATCACGCCCGGCACCGCGCTGTAGCGGGCAACACGGCGGAGTTCCGGCTCCGTCCCGTCATGGTCCTACTAGCAGGCCGACTCGGGAATCCTGCGCGGCGCGTACACCCGATCGGCAATATGCATTTCGTCAAACTCACGGGGTGCGCGCACCCGAACAAGCGCAGGCCCGGGTCGTGCCGCATCGGCCCTGCCAGGTCACACGCCATCTGCTCTGTGACTTCCGTCAGGCAGTCACCGACCGGTCGCAGAATATGTCCGACCGGAAATCTCCATGCCTGACCGCGATTCAGCCAGGCGGGCCGCCACGCTCGCAGATGTTTTCCTCTACCGCGATGACCGCGGCCTCGACGCGTGAATGCACATCGAGTTTGCGCAGGATCGCCTTCACATGCAGCTTCACCGTGCCGTCCGAGATACCCAGATTGCGTGCGATCACCTTGTTGCTCTGCCCTTCGGCCAAGTGGCAGAGAATCTCGAGCTCGCGCGGCGTGAGTTCGGCGAGCGCGCGATGGATCGGCGCATCGGCGGCTACCTCGCCCTGCACCGCCTTGGCCAGGACGATCGTCAGCTCGGGGGCGACCACGGTCTGGCCGGCGACGATATCGTTCAGTGCCCGGATCAGGTCGTCCGGCTCCATGTCCTTGAGCAGATAACCACTTGCCCCGGTCTGCAGCGCATTGATCACGTCCGCCTCTTCTCGGCTAGTGGTCAACATGACTACCGGCATGCCGACCTCGCGACGACGCAGTTCGCGCAGGACCTCGAGACCGTTCATGCCGGGCATGCGCATGTCGAGCAGCACGACGTCCGGCTGTTTCTCCTCCACCCACTGGATACCCTGCTCGCAATCGCCGAGCGCGCCGACTACTTCGATGCCGCGTCGTTCCAGCAATTCGCCAAGTCCCATTCGGAACAGCGCATGGTCATCGATCATCAACACGCGCATCAAATGATCCAGCGCTTGTCGAATCCCCGATCGCCGGGTTTCGGTTGATAGTTCAGTTCCACCCGCGTGCCCTCTCCCACCTCGCTCTCGACGCGCAGGTTACCACCGAGGCGACGCGCACGCTCCTCCATGATGGACAGTCCGATATGCTCGCCGGGACGCCCTTGCTTGGCCCCGTCGTCGAAGCCGACGCCATCGTCCTCCACCAGCAGGCAATAGGGCCCACCGCTGCGGCAACTGAACAGCACACGCACCGTGTGCGCCTTGGCATGTTTGCGAATGTTCGCCAGACACTCCTGAGCCACGCGCAGAATCTGGATCTCCTCCGCGGACGACAGGTCCGGTTCGCGACACTCGTTCTGGAACAATACATGGATACCGGTTTCGCGCCCGAAACGTTCGACGAGCTTCTCCATCGCAGACACCAGGCCACGCTGATCGATCGGCGCCCGGAAACTGTTGAGCAGCTCGCGCAGCTCGGTGTGGGCCTCGTCCAGGCCGCCGCGGATGCGTTGCGCATCCTTTCTCGCCGCGGCGCTGCCCTTCTCCTGCTCCAGCAGGTCCTCCAGCAGGCGCACCTGGAATCGCAGGCTGGCCAGGGTCTGGGCCAGTGAATCGTGCAGCTCGTGCGCCAGCGTGGTGCGCTCTTCCATGATCGACAGGCGGCGTGCCTCGCGATCAGACCGCTGTTTGGCCACCGCCATGCCGAGATGATTGCCGATGGTCTGCAACAGTTCCAAGATGTCCTCGCGCCCCGAGATGCCCGGCCGTTTCACGAACACTTGGTAGATGCCGAGGCGTTCCCCGTGATAATCGAGCGGCACCCTGACCATCTCGATCTCATCGTCGCCGAACATCACCCGCTTCAGTTGACGTACGCAGTGGCGCGCCGGCACATCACACAGTACGTCGCCCGGAGACAGGGCCTTGCCGCAGGCGCACAGCGCGAGCGGCAGCATCTCGCGCTCGGTCAACACCTGGTTGTTGATGTCGATCGACCCGACCGCGCGAAGGGTGCCGTCCGTTTGTTCCAGCAGCACGCTACCGGCCACGCCGTTGACCATTTCTTTGAGCACGCGCAGGAAACGCAGCAGCAGACCTTCGAGGTCCTGTGCCTGGTTGATGCTGGCCGCTACGTCATAGAGGATCTTCAGCGAGGCGGTCTTCTGCGCGAGCCGCGTGGTGTGCCGCGACACACGGCTATCCATGTCCTCGTACAGCTCACTCAGCTCCTCATTGAGGCTGTCGAGGTCGGCGATCATTGCACCCAGGACCCCCGGCTGGCTCATCGCCAGCGTGGCACCCGGCTCGCCGGCACAGACCTGCGCCACCGAGTCCTCGAGCCTGGCCAGCGGCTCGATCAGCCCCCCACGCAGGCGATAGAGGCCGACCGCCAGCGCGATCAGGGCGGCCAGCGCGGCAAACCCCAGCACCCAGCTCAGTTGGCGCGCGTCGCCAATCTCCAGGAGCAATGCCAGCGATACCAGCAGCGTCAGCAACAGGCCGAGTCCGAGCGCTCCCAACGGCACCAGCAGGTGCGCACCGGCCACGATGCGCTGGATGCGTTGCCCGACCTCGCCTGCCTGCTGTTGATTCGTTGCCTCTGCCATGCGTCCTTCCCGCTGCAGCAACGCCTACGTTAGCAGACCTGCGCCACGCAGCGCGGCCGACATCGCGTCGCGGCGGGCTGCACCGA
>CBDTXT010000371.1:0-3599 GCA_965364465.1 uncultured Chromatiaceae bacterium | reverse complement strand
ACCATAGCTACGGCTATGCTTTTTCGAACGATCACCCAAGCTGCTTGGCCCTATCACCCCAAAATCCCACATCTCGGTGAGATTTCCGGGCTATAGATCATCTGTCCAGAGGTCCGAGTCCGGCCCCGCCGCCGATCGGCTTCACGATCGCCGCTACCGCGGCCGACATCCTGTAGAACGCCGAGTACTATGTGCTCGTGGTCCATGCAGCCTAACGCACACCGTTGAGACCAACGAAACTTCCGCCATTGGTCTCGGCCAGCTTCCGCATCAACGCCGCGTAACGCACCGCGTTGAGCGGGAGGCCCTCGGCCCTACCGAACTGCACCGGGAAGCCGACGGTGTGGATGCGCACGCGGCGCCTGCCGGATCCGTCGGCCCGATTCAGGCGCGCCACGGTATCTATCACGCCCTGGATCGAACCGCGCGCGAAGTCGTCGCCGAACACATACAGACTGATGCGTTTGTCCTGCGCATGAAAGCGTCGGATCGCCGCCTCGATGCCTTCGACCGGACTCGAGTTCGAGAAGGGTCGCCACTGGGCGAGCCGACTGACGATCGCGTTGCGACGCGCCGGGGAGTCGGGGATCCACTTGCCCTGATAGCTCGAGAACATATAGTCACCCATGTCGTTCATCACCTGGATGCCCTTGACGGCCGGATAGATGTCCAGCACCTCGGTGATCTTCTTGAGCACCAGCGGCCAGGCGTTTTGTTGCATCGATCCGGAGGTATCGATGATGAAGATGATGTACTCGCTATCCACCGGGACCCCACCGACCGTGGCCGTCAACAGCTTGCGTCGGTAGCCGCTGCCGAGCAGGCGCCGCATCTCCTCAGTCAGTTCCTGCTTGGCCGACGCGAGCCGGCCCGCGATCAGCGCCTGCGCTTCGTGGTCGTCGCGGGTCGTCGCATAGCGCCCACGAATGGACGACAGCTCGCGCTGCAGGCGCGCCAGCCGCACCTGCTGTTGCGCGATCTGCTCCTGCTTGAGCGCGCGCGCGCGATCGACGGCCCGGGTCTCGCCGCGGACCTCGTTCAGCTCGGTCTGCAGACGCGCCACCAGGCCACTGAGGTCGACCGCCAGTTGCTCGATCACGTGCGGCTCGGCAATCTTGACGATCACCAGCAGCAATATGATGGCACCGAAGCCGCAAGAGATCACATCCAGAAACGACAGATTGAAAATCTCGACGCCGCGACGGTAGCGCCGGCTCATGGCCAGTCCCTCGCCGGTGTAAGAAACGAGCCCTGCGTCCGCTGCGCGAGCTTCCAGAACGCGGCCGCCGCGTAGGCATCGCCCTCCATCGGCAACAGCACCGTGTTCACCGGGATGCCCGAGGGGAGCTGGCGGACCGCGTCCTGGAAGTGGCGCAGGCGAGCATCGGCCGAGACCGTCGTCGCCCGGGGTTTGTCGCGGCCCTGTGTCGGGAGTCCATCGGTCAGCAGCAGGATGTTGTCGGGTCGTGGTGACAGCTGCCCGGCGAGCGCGAACGCGTGGTACAGGCTCGTACCGCCACCCGGCACGGTCCGGCCCAGGGCGCTGACCGCGGCGTCCAGGTCCTTGCGCGACGCGGCCTCCAGCCAGGTGCCGCCCGTCCCTTCGACCAAGGCACGGGCCTCGGTCCCAAACGCGTAGAGCTGGAAACGCGCAGTCGGCGGCAGGTTGCTGACGAGCCATTCCGTGGCCCGCAGCGCACGTCGCCACTTGGGCGCGGCGCGCCTGCTGGCGCTGTCCATATTACGCCGCCGCACCACGCCGACAATGGTTTCATCCAGCATACTCGCCGACACGTCCACCAGTACCAGCACGCGCCGGCCGCCCATCTTCAAGCCGGTCAGATACTGACGGTCACCCTCGCCCCGGACCTCGCGCACCTGGGGACCGCTATCCTGCGCCTCGGACGCCGGCGCACCCAGCCGACGCTGTTCCCGGTCCAGGTCCCGGAGGTCGGCGGTCAGTGCGTCGACATGCTCGCGGCTGGCCAGCGTCTCGTTCTGTAACCGGGCGAGCTCGATCTCGAGTGCCTGGATCGTGTCGACGACACCATCCGCCTCGGCACGTTTCGTCGTGAGTTCGCGATCGGCGGCCGCGAGCCCGTTGCGCGCCTCCGACAGGCGGTCGCGTCCGACCAGCGTCTGCTGTTCGAGGCGCACTACCTCGGAACGCAGGTCCTCAAACACCACGCCGCGGGCGCGCACCGTGTCGTGGTTCAGTATCAGCACCAGCAGCACCACCGCGCCAAAGCCGCAGAACATGATGTCGAGGAACGACATCGAGAACGGCGAAAGGGGGCGGCGCTTCATCTCGCCTCGGTCCAGACCACGTGCTTCAGGCCCGCAGGCGCCGGATCAGCCAGTGGTCCACGTAGCGCTCGCTGTCGAGCACCAGGCGCTCCTGCATCAGCTGCAGCTGGTGGATGAAGAACATCAGTACGATGCTGATCAGCAGTGCGATGAAGGTGGAGTTGAACGCAACCCCCAGGCTCGAGGTGACCCCGGTAATGTCTCCCTCGACCGCGCGGTGTGCCTGGCCCAGTGCGTCACCGATACCGCGAACGGTACCGATGAAACCGACCGAGGGGATCGCCCAGGCGATGTAGCGGATGATCGACAGTTCGGATTCCATGCGCTCGCCTTCCGAGCTACAGATGTCGCGCGCCGCGGTCGAGACGGGCTGCACGTTGCTGGGCGCTGCAAAACGCTCGATCGCGGTCAGCAGCGCGCGCGGCAGCAGATAAGGCTGCACGGAGGCCGGCAGGTCGCGGATGCGCCCCGCCAGATCACGCGTGTCTTCCGGACCGATCGGCAACTCGGCCGGTAGCCGCAACAGATCCTGATCCAGCAGTTTCTGCTGCCGGTAGGCCGCACGGCCCTTGAAGCCGAGTATCGCAAAGGCCCAGAGCATGAGTACGAAACAGGCCTCCTGCTCGTAGTCCTTGACGACGACGAAGAACGAACGCTGCTGGACATAGTCCGTATCCGCCTGCATGCGCTGCGCCTCCTGCTCGAGGAACACCCTGGCCTGTGGCCGAATGACGCTGACATACAGTGCATGTACCAGGATGAACGCGATCAGCAGTGAAAATACCTGGTAGACCAGTTCGACCGGCAGACCTCTTCTCATGGTTGTTCTGTTCCTGCGCGCATCGGCGGGTGACCTCAGATGTCGACCGGGAAGGCGACCGCGCTGTCGGCGCGGATCCGCTCGGACGGTTCGAAGCCATTGTCCGTTGGCCGCGGGCGCTGCGCGGCCTCGGTCGCATCGGCCGGGGTTGCTTCGGCGGACTCCGCCGGTCTGACCGGATCCGCGTCACCCGACCCGGTCTGTGCCTGCGTCGGGCCGACCCAGGGAAGGCCGGCGAGCAGTGCGAGCGCTGCGATGCAGCGCTTCGCCCGCCGCAGCCCACCGCCAACGCACGGTCTTTGCACAATCGTTGTCCTGGTCGGTAAACGCAAACGCCTACTCCGCATAGCGCGCGATGCGAAACCCCAGATCGGGGCGCGCAACGCGACTATAGTCACGGTAACTCAGGCGCAGCTCGGCAATGCTGCCACGACGCCAGCTCGAGTCACGTACGACATGGTGCTCGCCCGCC
>CBDTXT010000370.1:0-3606 GCA_965364465.1 uncultured Chromatiaceae bacterium | reverse complement strand
TCGAGGCGCTGCGCGCGGAGGCTGATCTGCTCCGCGGACTCCTCGCCGCTGACGTAGAGCGCAGGCATGCGGCCCGACAACAGGGCCAGCGCCTGCACCAGCAGTGTCGATTTGCCGATGCCGGGGTCGCCACCGATCAGCACGACCGAACCGGCGACCAGCCCGCCGCCGAGCACTCGATCGAGTTCGCCGAGGCCGGTCGGCAGGCGTTCGATCCCCTCGGCGGAGACCTCGGACAGGTTGCGGATGCGGATGCTGTCTTCGCCGGCGTATCCCGCGAAGCGTACGTCGCCGCGCACGGCGGACGCGGCGACCGTCTCCTGCAGTGTGTTCCATGCGCCGCACTCGCCGCATTGCCCAACCCATTTGGCGGCCTGGGCGCCGCACGCGCTACAGACGTAGAGGGTTTTTGCAGGTTTGCCCATCAACCGCGTCCGTTGCGGCGGCCGGGCAGCTTGATTCCGCCGGGATCGCTGACCATGCCGCTCAGTATTGGTCGTCGCCGTAGACGTCGTAGGCAAAGTTGTCGAAGCGCGTGAACTGCCCCTGGAAGGTCAGCATCACGCTCCCGATCGGCCCGTTGCGCTGCTTGCCGATGATGATCTCGGCCTTGCCTTTGTCCGCGCTGTCCTCGTTGTACACCTCGTCCCGGTAGATGAACACGATCAGGTCGGCATCCTGCTCGATCGCGCCGGACTCGCGCAGATCCGACATCACCGGGCGTTTGTTCGGCCGCTGCTCCAGCGAGCGGTTCAACTGCGACAGCGCGACGACCGGTACGCTGAGTTCCTTCGCCAGCGCCTTGAGCGAACGCGATATCGCCGAGATCTCGGTTGCACGGTTCTCGCCAGACTCGGGCGCCTGCATCAGCTGCAGGTAGTCGATCACGATCAGGCCCAGCGTGCCGTGCTCCTTGGTCAGGCGCCGGCAGCGCGCACGCAGATCGGTCGGAGTCAGTGCCGGGGTGTCGTCGATGAACAGCTTGGTGTTGTTGAGCAAATTGACCGCCGAGGTGATGCGCGGCCAATCATCGTCCTCCAGCTTGCCCGAGCGCACCGCCTGCTGGTTCACCCGGCCGAGCGAGGAGATCATGCGCATCGTCAGCGCCTCGCCGGGCATCTCCATCGAAAAGATCGCGACCGGCAGCTGTGAGGTCAGCGCGACATTCTCGGCGATGTTCATTGCGAACGTGGTCTTGCCCATCGACGGGCGGCCGGCAACGATGATCAGGTCGGACTTCTGCAGGCCCGAGGTCTTGTCGTCGAAATCGCTGAAACCGGTGGCCACCCCAGTCAGCGCATCGTCGCTGCCGTAGAGTTCCTCGATGCGGTTGATGGTCTCGGTCAGCAATCGGGATATCGGGCGAAAGCCACCGCCCCCGCGCGCCTGCTGCTCGGCGATCTGGAATACCAGGTTCTCAGCATGATCGAGCAGCTCGTGCACCTTGCGCCCGTCCGGCTGGTAGCCGCTCTCGGCGACCTGGTTGCCGACCCGGATGAGCTGTCGCACGACCGACTGTTCGCGCACGATGGCCGCGTAGGCCTTGATATTGGCGGCGCTGGGCGTCTCGTTGGCCAGCATCCCGAGGTAGGCCAGCCCACCGACCTCGTCGGAGCTGCCCAGGCGCACCAATTCATCATTGACGGTGACAAGGTCGAAGGGCCGGTCATTCTCGGCCAGACTGGCGATCGCGGCGAAAATGAGCTGATGCTCGCGGCGATAAAAATCCTGCTCCGTGACCCGGTCCGCTATCTTGTCCCAGGCGGCGTTGTCGAGCATCAAGCCACCGAGCACGGCCTGCTCGGCCTGCACTGAGTGCGGCGGGACCCGCAACGCCTCCATCTGGGCATCGGCGACGCCGTGCGGCGGGATATCGGGAAAAGAATCGTAGGCTGCGTCAACCATACCGTTGCCAACAGGAATCAAAGGGTGACCCGATTACAGCACAAGGCGGCGGCGGCGTGCAGCAATCCGCACTGCGCGCCGCGGTGCCGACTGAGTCGACGGCCGGGCGCCTCAACGAATCAGCCCGGCCGAGGCCGGGCTGGGGGCATGATCAGCCGTGACGGCCCGCGATCACTCCTCGCCGACCACGGCCACCTTCAGGGTCGCGTTGACGTCGGTGTGCAAATGCAGTGTGACCTCGTACTCACCGGCCAGCCGGAACGGACCCTCAGGGAGCCGCACCTCGGATTTCGCGACCTCGACGCCGGCGTCGGCGCAGGCCTGCGCGATGTCGATCGTCCCCACCGAACCGAACAGACGACCTTCCTCACCGACCCGATGCGTGATGGTGATGCCGTCGCTCAGGGCCTCGATCTGTACCTTGCGGGCCTCGGCCACGGCCAGTTTCTCGGCGGCCTGCTGCTCGAGCTCGGCGCGGCGCTCTTCGAAGCGCCGTACGTTCTCCGGACTGGCAGAGACCGCCTTACCCTGCGGGATCAGGAAGTTGCGACCGAAGCCGGACTTCACCGCAACCTTTTCACCCAGACCGCCCAGGTTATCGACCTTCTCGAGAAGAATGACTTCCATCGTTTTTAAACCTCTTTATGCAATTCAGTTGTCGTCGGCGCCGCCGGAGCGGCGCGCCCGGACGCGTGACCGAAAATCCACCCACCCATCGGCATAGCCAGCCAGGGCGACCAGGGTCGCGCCCTGCGGCGCGACGAAAATGAGCAACATGTACAATCCGGCCAGCCAGGCGGCCGAAGCACCGAACTCCGCCACCAGCCCGTGGGCCAGACTGATCCCCTGGATCACGAACAAGGTCATGCCCACCAGGTAGAGCTGGCCGATCAGGTTCGGTTTCCCGCCGCTGAGCAGTATGCCGAGGACCAGCAGCACCGGCAGCAGCAGCAACAGCCAGCGACCGAACCTCAACTGGCGGAATTCGGTAGCGAAGGCGCCCGGTCTGTCGATCAGGGCCGACCAGTAGCGGGCCAGCACCAGTGTCAGCACGGTACCCAGCAGCCAGCTCGCCGCGACGCCCCCGGCCATCCACCCGGACATCAGCTCAACCAGCTGACCGGCGTTCGACTCGGAAAGCGACTGCGGGTCCAAACTGCGGCTCAGGAACTCGTTCAGCGCATCGGCCCAGAACGCGGCCGGGTCTCCGAGCAGCCAGTACTGAAGCAGCACGATCAGACCCGCGAATACCGCGGCGACCTCGATCGCGATGCGCAGCGAGCCGGTGCGCCCGATCACGCCGCCGAGCACCGCCGCCGGGATCCACAGCATCGCCCCGATCAGCACGGTGGCGATCGGCATCTGGAACAACAGCCCCCCAAGGCCGCCGATCGCCAGCAGTGCCGAACCTATGACCAGCGCACCCTCGCGCCAGCCCTGGCGCAGCACGGCAAGCGTGACCACAGCCGCGCTGAACAGCGCCAGCGGCGTCACCAGCAGACCGAGCACGGCCAGCACCGTGGCCGCGATCACCGCCTGCATGCGGCCCTTCATCACCCAGTTGGCGAAGGCCTTCATGCCTTTACCTTCGGGCCTCGCCCCTGCGGGGCCAAGCCGAACACCTGATCAGTGGCTGTCGGAATACGGCAGCAGCGCCAGAAAGCGCGCCCGCTTGACCGCATCGGCCAACTGACGCTGGTA
>CBDTXT010000369.1:0-3613 GCA_965364465.1 uncultured Chromatiaceae bacterium | reverse complement strand
ATACGGCCTACTTTTCGACACGCTGGAACGAGCTGGCGGGCTCGCCCGCCGATGCGCCGGCCGAGCGCCTGGAGGACTGGTTCGACCGGGTGCACCCCGAGGACATCGTCGAGCTGCGACGCATACTGCGCAGCTATTCCGATCTGGAGCGGCATCACTTCGAGCACGAGCACCGCCTGCGCCATGAGAACGGCGACTACATCTGGGTCTACGCCCGTGGCGTGATCCTGTCCGACGACAGCGGCCGGGCGGTACGGATGGCGGGCTCTATCAGCAGTATCGCGAAGCGTAAGCAAACCGAAAACCAACTGATACATCGCGCGCTGCACGACCCATTGACCGGCCTGCCCAACCGCGTGTTGTTCATCGATCGCCTGCAGCAGGCCCTGCGGCGTTTCAAGCGCAACAACGACCTCCGGTTCGCGGTGCTCTACTTCGACCTCGACCGCTTCAAGTTCGTCAACGACAGCCTCGGTCACTCGGCCGGAGACAGCCTGCTGGTCTCGATCGCACGGCGCCTGATGAGCGTGATCCGACCGGGCGACACGGTCGCGCGCATGGGCGGCGATGAGTTTGCGGTCCTGGTCAGCGATATCGGCGACGAATCCGACACCCGGCAGGTGTCCGAGCGCATCCACACCCTGTTTCAGCAGGAGTTTTCGATCGGCGGACGCGGCATGTACAGCAGCGCGAGCATTGGGGTCGCGGTCGTGACCCCGCAGTACCAGTCACCGGAAGAACTGCTGCGTGACGCCGATCTGGCCATGTACCGTGCGAAGCGCTCGAACACCGAAAATACGGTGATTTACGATACGACCATGCACCAGGCGGCGATCTCCCGCTTGAACCTGGAAATGGACCTGCGTCGCGCGGTGACGCGCGGCGAGTTTGTCGTCTACTACCAGCCCATCGTGACGCTGTCCGATCGGCGCATCGTCGCCTTCGAGGCGCTGCTGCGATGGATACACCCGGAAAAGGGCCTGCTCTCCCCCGACAGTTTCATGTCCGTGGTCGAGGACACGGGCATGCTCACCCAGCTTAGCTGGTGGGTGCTCGAACAGGCCTGTCGACAGGCGCGGGCGTGGCGGGGCACCCTGGGTGGGGGGGCGCCGCTGGGCATGAGCGTGAACGTGTCGGCGAGCATGTTCCGGGCCGAGGATTCGGTGCCGCGGGTCGAGAAGATTGTTCACGACAGCGGCATTGCGCCGCAGGATCTCTCGCTCGAGGTCACCGAGCGGGATTGCATGGACAACGAGGAAGCGACCCGGTCCGCGCTCGCTGCGCTGCAGCGGTTTGGCATCAGGATTCATATGGATGATTTCGGCACCGGCTATTCGTCACTTTCCTATCTGCAACGCTGTGCCTACGATACGCTCAAGATCGACAAATCGTTCGTGCAGAGTCTGGAAAGCGAAGACCACAGTCAGGCCATCATCAGGACCATCGTCGGGCTCGGCCGCATCCTGGACATGAACGTCGTCGCCGAGGGGGTCGAATCTCAGGGCCAGCTCGAGGCGCTGCTGTCGATGGAGTGTCCGGAGGCCCAGGGTTTCTGGTTTTCGAAACCGGTGCCGGCCGGCGAGGCCGGGGAGCTGCTCAGACGGGCTCAGCCCGCGAACCGCTGACCGACAGCGTTCCACCCGAGCCGCGCCGCGTGCTGGGTCTCGAATCTGGACAGGCTGGGCCGTTTCTGTCGGTGTGGTAGCCTGGAATGTGCCAGAATGCACAAGGATCGGGCGTGCGCAATCGCGTTTGGCGGTACGGCACCCGGCAGCGGGGAAAATCGAACAAGCGGCTGGAACATGGCAGGCGAGAACACGGAGCCCGAAACACGCAGCACAGACGATGCGATCCTGCAGCAGCAGTACCTGCGAGCGCTCAGCTCGTTCGAGGGCATCGTGCTCAGCCAGATCGATGTCAAGAACAAGCTGGGCGACCGTCTCAACTACAGCATCCGCGCGGGACTGATCATACTGTTCGTGATTGCGTTTTCGATCCTGGTGCTCCTGCTCACCCTGAGTTCCCAAATCACCCGGATATCGAGCGTCGTGGGCGCGATGAACACACATTTCTCTGCGGTCTCGCTGCGAATGGACGAGATCAGCCGGAATTTTGGCTCCATGGAGGCCCAGGTCGCTCAACTGAGGTCGATCCAGGGCAACACCGCGGTACTCCAAGACCAGATTGCCGCAATCGGCGATAGCACCGGCAGTATCGAGCAAAGCATCGGCAGTGTCGGGCTGCAGATGCAGGGGACCCGTACGCACGTCGAGAACATTGCGCTCACGATGCAGGCAATGAATCAGGAGGTGCAGGCGATGAGCGTCGAAATGCATCGTATGGCCAAGCCGGCCCGGACGCTGAACAGGATGTTTCCGTTTCCCTGATGAGGCGACCAATGCAGCCAGCCGCCGATCGAACCGAGGGTGCCGTCAGCAGGCGGGAGATATCGTATGAGCGTTGATCCGCGAAGACCCATCGTTCAGGTCATGGCCCGACTGGGTCGCGAGACCCAGCTCCATCTGGACGAGCGGCATCGGCACTTCAAGATTACCGACAAGGTGATCCTCGTCATCTCGTTGCTGCTGGTGCTCCTGGCCTGCGTCAACGTCTACTATGTGAGCGTCCTCTACCGGGATCTCGACGGCATCGTCAGCAACATGGATTCGATGTACCGCAATCTGGAGAACGTCGACCGCGACATGGACCTGATCGCTCAACGCGTGCAGCGTTTCGACGGCCACATCCAGCGCATGGGCCCGATTGCGGCAAATATGCAGGGAATCACCGCCGTGATGCCGCAGATGAGCGCCAATATGGAGGTCATCGAGCGCGAAATGGGCGGTATCGATCAGAACATGCAGCAGATGACCGCTGCGATGGCCGGTATTGGCCAGCAGATGCACCATATGACCGGGGGCATGAGCATCATGCGCCAGAATGTGCACCAGATCTCCGGCCCGATGGGCGCAATGAATCCGATACTGCCCAACTGACCGCTGCACCGGATGCGACGTGATTCAGCGGGTGGTGCCCGACCGCCAGCCGGCGACAAGCCCGTGCTACCGCGCAGTGAATTCGGATAGACTCTAGGCCTCAGAAACGATCCCACCGCCGGAGTTGCAACAGGCATGTCCGAGGCGCCCGCACGCAGCGAGCAGGTCCCGACACCCTTCGATATGAAGGCCGGGCAGTACACCATCCCGACCTTGGTGCTACGGGATACCGATTTGTCGGGACTGGACGACTTCCTGGCTAAGCAGGTGGCCCGTCTGCCCGCGTTTTTCGACCAGGCGCCGGTCGCAATCGACCTGTCTTGCCTGCCGAGCCAGGGCGAGCTTTCGGATTTTCCGATGGTGGTCGGGATGTTACGCGGACATGGCATGATCCCGGTCGGCGTGCGCGGTGCATCGGCGCAGCAAAAGGCCCAGGCCGCCGCGCTCGAATTGGCGATTATGCCGGCCGGGCGCAAGGTGCCGGTCGCCAGGGCCGATGCCGGCTCGCAGGAGGCCGGCGCAGTGCCCGGCCGTCGCACCCTGGTGGTGGACAAGCCCGTGCGCTCGGGCCAGCGCGTGTACGCACAGGGCGGCGACCTGGTCATTCTCGCCGGGGT
>CBDTXT010000368.1:0-3654 GCA_965364465.1 uncultured Chromatiaceae bacterium | reverse complement strand
CGCTGCTGTTTCGTCCGCTGCAAGCAAGCGGAGCCGACGCGGCGACATGCTCACCGGGATGTCACCGGAACGCCCGCTGAATCGCCTGATCTGGGCCCTTTCTGTTTACGGTCGGGGGACTATCCGCAATGGGCGATGCCCGCCACGCTCGGTTGACAAGGCTTACGGCAGCCCGGAAACTCGCCGGCTTCGCATTGAGGGGACTTGAATCGATGGGCAGATCGGAATCATTCGGGCGGGACGAGCTGCTCAAGTGCGGTTACGGCGAGATGTTTGGCCCGGGTAACGCCCAGTTGCCGGTGCCCGACATGCTGATGATGGACCGCGTCACGCGGATCAGCGACAGCGGCGGCAGGTTCGGCAAGGGCGAGGTGGTTGCGGAACTGGACATCCGGCCCGACCTCTGGTTCTTCGCATGCCACTTTCCCGGCGACCCGGTGATGCCTGGTTGCCTGGGCTTGGACGCGATGTGGCAGTCTGTCGGCTTTTTCCTCGCCTGGCTCGGCAACCCCGGTCATGGTCGTGCCCTCGGTGTCGGCGAAGTCAAATTTACCGGCCAGGTCCTACCCAGCGCAGAGCGCGTCACCTACTATCTCGATGTCAAGCGTGTGATCACCCGCAAGCTGGTGCTGGGAATCGCCGACGGTCGCATGGAAGTGGACGGTCGGGAAATCTATAACGCCAAGGACCTGCGGGTCGGTCTGTTCACCTCCACCGAGGGCTTTTGAAGGCCGGGCGCAGGCGAAGCGGCCGGCCAGCTCAGCCGGTTCAACTCAGATCCTGAGCCAACGAATCCCGAACGTTTTGCACCAGCGGTTCCACCGCATGGGTGTAGGCTGGGTGGTCTATTCCCATGCTGACCGGCGCCCCTTGCTTGACCGCCTCGGCCATCTCGGGGGTGAGTTCGAATCGCAGGAAATGCACCGATGACGTCTTGTCCTCCGTCGTGCGTTCCAGGTCTTCATCAGCGATCGGCGTGACCCGGGCGAAATCGGCAACCTGTGCCCAGACGTGCCGTTCGATCCCGATCAGGCGCTGCAGCTGTTGCCGCCGCTCCTCCTCGTCCGGGTATTCCATCATGAAGGTCGCCTTCCAGTTGCTGCCATCTGGGATCAGCGGATTGTAGGCATCGAGTTCCTCCTGGATACCCGCCGTTTCGAAGATCCGCTCGGCCCGCAGCATCTCCTGGATCTGGTAATGCATGGTCAGCGCGTCTTCGAAATAGAGCGTCGCGTTTGGGCCGATCGGCAACTGCCGGTTCTTCTTGTGCGCCATCACGCGGGCCCGAAACTCCGGCCGCACCTCCGAATACTTCTCCAACGAGAAAAGGTCTTCGCGCGTCAGTTTGTTCATCGTTTCCACCTCGGTCTCCCCGTCGTGCAATCAATCAGATACCGTAAGCGATGCGCAACAACGTGATCGGATGTTCCGGCTCACTGCCGTCTTCCAGCCCGTTCGCAATCTGGTGCCCCGCCATCGCACAGTCGCTGCTGTAATGGTCGGGTGCTCGATCCCTGACCTTTTTCACGACGGGCCGCGCAATCTTCATCGACAGCTCGTGCGACTCTTTTTTCACCGCATAGGTTCCGTCGTGTCCAGAACAGCGCTCGATCACGTCGATCTCGGTGCCAGGCACCAGTTCGAGCGTCTCGCGCGTCTTGGGCCCTATCCGCTGCACGCGTTGATGACAGGCGGCATGGTAAGAGACGCTACCCAGCGGCGTCTTGAAATCCGTGTTCAATTTCCCGTACTTGTGGCGCAGCATCAGATACTCGAAAGGATCGTAGATCGCGTCACGCACCTTGGCCACGTCCGGGTCGTCCGGGAACATCAAGGGCAGTTCCTGTTTAAACATCAGCACACAGGAAGGGACCGGCGCGACTATGTCCCAGCCCTGATCGACCAGCCTAGCCAGGGCCGGGATGTTGACGTCCTTGGACCGGGCCACCGCCTCCAGGTCGCCAAGTTCGAGTTTTGGCATGCCACAGCACTTCTCCTGTTCTGCGGTCGTGACCGGGATACCGTTGTGACGGAACACTGCGACCAGGTCTTCGCCGCTCTCCGGGTCGTTGCGGTTGCCGTAGCAAGTCGCAAACAGGACCACCTTGCCGCTCGTCGGCCCGGCTGGCTCGGCAGCTTCACCGGAATCGCGGCTGATCCGGCTGCGCAGCGATTTGGCGTGGTAGGCAGGTAACTTGGCGTCGCGGTGCACACCGAGGCCATCTTCGAGGATGCCGCGAAACGTTGCGTTCTTGTTCAAGGTGTTGACCAGACCACTCACGACCGGGATGCCGGCCAGACTGCCGACCTTGTCCGTGCTGGTCAGCGTCTTGTCGCGGAATGACGCACCCTGCTTTTTGAACTTCACCGCCTTGGCCTGCAGCATCAGGTGGGGGAAGTCTAGGTCCCACTCGTGCGGCGGCACATAGGGACACTTCGTGAGGAAGCACAGGTCGCACAGGTAGCACTGGTCCACGACCTTCCAGTAGTCCTCTTTCGCGACGCCGTCGACCTCCATCGTGTCGGACTCGTCGACCAGGTCGAACAGCACCGGAAAACTCTGGCAGAGGCTCACGCAGCGCCGACAGCCGTGGCAGATGTCGAACACCCGCTCCATCTCTGCATACAGCTTGCCTTCGTCGTAAAAATCAGGATTCTTCCAGTCCAGCGTGTGCCGGATCGGTGCGTCTAAACTTCCTTCGCGTGCGCCACCCATTGATAGTGATCCTCGGGCCGAATGAAACGTGGGGCTGAGTGCGGGATTGCAGGAACTGCGATCGCAATGTGCTGCTTCGGTCGGTGTTGCCAGCCGTGTGTCACCGCGCGAGACTGCCGTGATGGCAGCCTGCTGTGCGGGACCTCATCGGGGGAGTCAGACTCCCCCGACAGCGTTCTGCAGCCGGTCAGTCGTTGAGCTGGTCCAGCGCCTTCTGGAAGCGGTTGGCATGCGAGCGCTCGGCCTTCGCCAGTGTCTCGAACCAGTCGGCGATTTCGTCATGACCTTCGTCGCGCGCGGTCTTCGCCATGCCCGGGTACATGTCGGTGTACTCGTGGGTCTCGCCGGCAATCGCGGTCTTCAGATTGTCGGAGGTACCGCCGAAGGGCAGACCGGTCGCCGGGTCACCGCACTGCTCGAGATACTCGAGGTGTCCGTGCGCATGGCCGGTTTCGCCCTCGGCGGTCGAACGGAACACGGCCGCCACGTCGTTGAAGCCCTCGACATCGGCCTTGGACGCGAAGTAGAGGTAGCGACGGTTGGCCTGGGATTCGCCTGCGAAGGCGGCCTTCAGGTTGTCTTCTGTCTTGGAGCCTTTGAGAGACATGTGGATATCCTCCGTTTGTTCTGTGAATGGGCCGGTCTCTGCCGGCGGCTAGCCCGAGCAATATAGACGCCCGGGGACCCAGTATGAAATTGTTTCTGGCAATTCACCCGATAGCCTCAGCCTATTTGGTGGGCCATGCCGGAAACTCGGTAACCCACTGCCGGTCCACCCGCCAGGTTGGCACCGCGCGCGAGCGCAGGACAGGCAGTCGCCGGTTCGAGCGAGTGGCCCGCAAGGTACGGCGGGGACGGCCCTTAGACCCAATGGCACTTACTTGACGGTGATCGTCGGGTAGTTGGCCCACCGACACGGGTCATTTCTTGCGGAAAAC
>CBDTXT010000367.1:0-3665 GCA_965364465.1 uncultured Chromatiaceae bacterium | reverse complement strand
TGTGCAACTCCAGGGAATCCAGATCACGGTCATCGATGTGATGCAGGCGGAGGGCGGCGCGATCAGGTGGTCATTGCGCGTCAGCGCATGCCGCAGGTGATCGATGCGGTGCGCGAGAGGCTCAGGTCGCGTCTTGCCGAGGTCGTCGAGAACCTCGACCCGGAACGTCTGGAACAGGAAATGGCGCTGCTCGCGCAACGCCTCGACGTGGATGAGGAGATGGATCGCCTGAACACCCACCTCGACGAGGTCAGCCGGGTGCTGCAACAGGATGAACCTGTCGGTCGGCGTCTGGATTTCCTGATGCAGGAACTCAACCGTGAAGCCAACACGCTGGGTTCGAAATCGGCCGACAGCGAATCGACCGCGGTCTCGGTGGAAATGAAGGTCCTGATCGAGCAGATGCGCGAACAGGTCCAGAACATCGAGTAGGTGCACGTTCGAGACATGTCTGATTCGGCCATCCTTTTCATAGTCTCCGCGCCGTCGGGTGCCGGCAAGACCAGCCTGCTGCGCGAATTGGTCCCCGCCGATGGGCGCCTGGCGATGTCTGTATCGCATGCCACCCGGGCCAAACGGCCGGGTGAGGTGGACGGCGTCGATTACCATTTTGTCAGCGTCGAACGCTTTGGGCATCTGGTTCAGGGGGGCGCCTTTCTGGAACACGCCAAGGTGTTCGACAATTACTACGGCACCTCGGAGGCCGGCGTGCGCGGGCAGCTCGCGCAGGGGCAAGACGTCGTGCTCGAAATCGACTGGCAGGGCGCGCGACAGGTGCGCGATCGGTTTCCGGAAGCAGTCTCGATCTTCGTCGTGCCGCCCAGTATCGACGTGCTCCGGGAGCGGCTTGCCGGGCGCGCCCAGGACAGCGCCGAGGTGGTTGCGCGCCGGATGGCCGATGCACGCAGCGAGCTTTCGCACTACCCGGAGTACGACTACCTGGTAATCAACGATGACTTCGCGACGGCCCTGGCCGACCTGCGTTCGATAGTCGCCGCCGAGCGTCTGCGTGGACCGCGGCAGGCGCATCGCTGGGCGACCGATCTCGCCACAATGCTTGGCTAGGAGTCCTCAAAACAATACAATGGTAAGTTCCGACTGATTTCCTCAATCTCTGGAGTGGTTGACGCACCATGGCCCGAATCACCGTAGAAGACTGTCTCGTAAACGTAGATAACCGCTTCGATCTCGTCCTGCTAGCCAGTCGCCGTGCGCGTCAGCTCGTGAACGGGGTCGATCCGCTGGTGCCCTGGGAGAACGACAAGGCCACCGTGGTCGCGTTGCGCGAGATCGCAGACGGGCTGATCAACGAAGAGACCGTTGCAGAGCCCGAGGAGACCACGGAATCGATCGACGAGGAGCTGGCCGCGGCCCTGGCCGGGCAGCTGGGCGTCGCGGACCTGGGGACCGACGATGAGTAAAAGCGAAGGTGGACGCCTCGCGCCCTGAAATTGCGCTGCCCCCACCCGCCGACGGGATCCCGGCCGAGGCGGCGGGCGATGATGCCCGTTTTCTTATCAGCGATCTCTGCGGCTATCTCGAGAGCTATCTGAGCCACGAGCAGGTGGCCGAGGTCTACCGGGCCTATCTGTTCGGCGCCGAGGCGCACGAAGGTCAAAACCGCCTTTCCGGCGAACCCTATATCTACCACCCGGTCGCTGTGGCGCGCATCCTTGCCGGGATGCGCATGGACCACCAGTGCCTGATGGCGGCGATTCTGCACGACGTCATCGAGGACACCGAGACCGCCAAGGAACAGCTTGCGCGCGAGTTCGGGCCACAGATTGCGGAACTGGTCGACGGCGTCAGCAAGCTCACCCAGATAAAGTTTCGGTCGCGTGCCGAGGCGCAGGCGGAGAACTTCCGCAAAATGATGCTCGCGATGGCCAAGGACATCCGGGTCATTATGATCAAGCTTGCCGACCGCCTGCACAATATGCGAACGCTGGGCGTGATGGGGCCAAACAAGGCCCGACGGATCGCGCGCGAGACGCTGGACATCTACGCCCCGATTGCCAACCGGCTCGGCATCAACAGTATGCGCCATGAGCTCGAGGAGCTGGGCATGGCCGCGCACTGGCCCTGGCGCTACGAGATTCTCAGGGCCGCGCTGCGCAGGCGCCGTGGCAACCGCAAGGAGGTCGTCAGCAATATCGAAGAGGTGCTGCGCGGTCGTCTGCAGCAAGAGGGTTTCGACGGCGACGTCTATGGCCGCGAAAAGCACGTCTACAGCATCTATCGCAAGATGCTGGAGAAGAAGGTTTCGCTGAACGAGCTCGCCGATGTCTACGCCTTTCGAATCATCGTCGACTCGGTGGACACCTGTTACCGCCTGCTCGGCGTCGTGCACAATCTTTATCGTCCGGTACCCGGCCGGTTCAAGGACTACATCGCGATTCCCAAGGCCAACGGTTATCAGTCGTTGCACACGGTGCTGTTCGGTCCGCATGGCCTGCCGATCGAGATCCAGATCCGCACGCGCGAGATGCATCGCGTCGCCGAGGAGGGCATCGCCGCACACTGGCAGTACAAAGATGTGGGCGCCGGGGCGCTGACGCCGGACGCGGCCGCCGATTGGTTGCGCAATCTGCTCGAGGTGCAAAAGGACTCCGGCAATTCGATGGAGTTTCTCGAGCACGTCAAGGTGGATCTGTTTCCGGACGAGGTATATGTCTTCACGCCGCGCGGTCAGATCTTTGTGCTCCCCAAGGGGGCGACCATCATTGACTTCGCCTACGCGGTGCATTCCGATGTCGGCAACCAATGTGTCGCGGCGCGCATCGACCGCAAACTTGCGCCGCTGCGATCCGAGCTGCGCAACGGTCAGACCGTCGAGATCATCACCAAGCCTGGCAACCGTCCCAATCCGTCGTGGCTAGATTTCGTGGTAACCGGGAAGGCACGTGCGACCATCCGTTCGTTCCTGAAACGACTCGAGCAGAAGGAGGCCGTCGAGCTCGGGCGACGCCTGCTGGAGCGGGAATTGGAGGCCCTGGGTCTGAGCGTCGAGGGTGTCGGAGAGGCGGAGCGCGCGAAGCTCCTCACGGATATCGGCTTGCGCAGTTTCGACCAGCTCCTCGAACAGATCGGTCTGGGCAATCGCATGGCCAAGCTGGTCGCCCGTCTGCTGATTGCGCCGGATGAGCAACCGAGCAGCGAGGGCGGTCTCGCCGGGTCGCTGACCATCAAGGGCACCGAGGGCATGGTGGTCGGTTTTGCCAAGTGCTGTGGTCCGATTCCGGATGACCCGGTCGTCGCGATATTCAGTCCGGGCCGCGGCCTGGTGGTGCACCACAGCGACTGCCCCAACCTGGGCGATTTCCGCCGCCAGGGGCAGAGTTGGCTCGACGTGCAGTGGGCGGAAGACGTGACCGGCGAGTTCTCGACCGCGATCCGCGTCGATGCGGGCAATCAGCGCGGCATGTTGGCGACGGTCGCCTCGTTGATTGCCGATCAGGGCTCGAATATAGAAGACGTACGCAGCGAGGAACGTGATGGCCTCAGCACCAGTCTGCGCTTTGTAGTGTCGGTCAGGGGGCGCAAGCATCTGGCGAGCATCATTCGCCGTCTCAAGAAGGTCCCGTTCGTTTTGCGGATCAACCGAGTGATCGGCTAGCCCGGAAATCTCACCGGGATGTGGGATTTTGGGGCGATAGGGCCAAGCA
>CBDTXT010000366.1:0-3671 GCA_965364465.1 uncultured Chromatiaceae bacterium | reverse complement strand
GATCGGTACCATGTCGCCGGCGGCGATGCGCCCATGAATCCGATCGACATCGTCGAAGCGTTTGCGGTCCGCCTCCTCACCCTGAACCTGGACCTGCCAGACTCGTCCGAACTTGTTGAAGTCGTTGACGTAGTAACCGCCGAGCGTGGCCTGCAACGCGCTGAAGATGTCGTCGATCTGCAGCCCGAGGGTCTGCGCCTTCTCGCGATCGATGTCGAGATAGATCTGCGGGTTGTCGGTTGCCCAGGTGGAGAACACCCGGTTCAGGTTCGGGTCCTGGTTGGCCGCGAGTACCAGCGCGCGCATCACCGCGGCCATTTCCTCCGGCGGCCGGCCCTGGAGGTCTTCGAGCTGGTACTCGAAGCCGCCGGCGTTGCCGAGCCCGATGATCGGCGGCAGATTGAACGGCATCACGCGTGCGGCCGGGATCGCCGCGGACTGGGCCGCGACCCGTCCGATCACCGCATTCACTTTCAGCTCCGGGCTCTTGCGTTCGTCGAACGGCTTGAGCCGGCCGACGATCAGCGCGGCGTTGGACTGCACCGCGCCGTCGAGCAAGCTGTAGCCCGGCACCGACAGCACCCAGGCCACGGCCGGGTCGCTGCCGACGATCTGCTCGACCTGTTTCACCACCTCGAGCGTGCGGTTGACCGATGCACCCTGCGGCAACTGCACCTGGGCCATGAAGGCCCCCTGATCGTCGTCCGGCAGGAAGCCGGTCGGCGTCACCTTGAACAGCCAGCCGGTCGCGAGGCCGAAGCCGAGCACCAGCACCAGCACCAGCGCCGCGATGCGCACCAGCCGGGTCACCGCGCGGGCATACGCGTCGCGGACTCCATCGATGCCGCGCCCGATACGGCCCATGATGCCGCGATTACCATGGCTGGGTTTGAGCAGAATCGCGCACAGCGCCGGGGACAAGGTCAACGCATTGATCGCCGAGATCAGCATCGAGAATGCGACCACCGCGGCGAACTGCTGGAACAGCTGCCCGGTGATGCCGGGAATGAACGCGACCGGCACGAACACCGATAGCAGGACCAGCGTGATCGCGATGATCGGGCCGGTGATCTGACCCATTGCCTTTTTCGCCGCCTCGCGCGGTGCCAGGCCGTCCTCCTCCATGATGCGCTCGACGTTCTCGACGACCACGATCGCATCGTCGACCACGATGCCGATTGCCAGTACCACGGCAAGCAGCGAGATCGTGTTCGCGGAGAAGCCGATCGCCAGCAGGAATGCGAAGGTGCCGATCAGTGCCACCGGCACCGCGATCAGCGGTATCAGGGTCGCGCGCCAGTTGCCGAGGAACAGGAACACGACCAGGATCACCAGCGCGAAGGCCTCGAACAGCGTGTGGACCACCTTTTCCAGGCTGGCCCTGACGAAGTCGGTGGTGTCGTACATGACCGCGTATTCCAGGTCGTCCGGGAAGCGCGCGGACAGACGCTCCATTGCGGCCTTGATGCCGTCGCCGACCGACACCGCATTGGCGCCCGGGGCCAGGTAGATGCCCATCGCCGCCGATTCGCTGCCGTTCAGGCGGCTGACCGAGTCGAGCTGCTTGGAGCCGAGTTCGACCCGCCCGATGTCCTTGACCCGGACCGTCGAGCCGTCCGGGTTGGCGCGTACGACGATCTGTTCGAACTCCGCGGCATCGGTCAGCCGACCCTGTGTCTGCAGGCTGATCTGAAGCTGCTGATCGTCGCTCATCGGCTGTGCGCCGATGCGCCCGACCGCGGCCTGCACGTTCTGGGCGCGGATCGCGTTGATCACGTCGGTCGGGGTCAGACCGAGCGCCGTCAGCTTCTCCGACGACAACCAGATGCGCATGCTGTAGTCCAGCGGCCCGAACTGAAACACCTCGCCGACGCCAGGCACCCTGGCCAGCGTGTCGATCACGTTGATGGTGGCATAGTTGCTCAGGAAGAGTGAGTCGTACCGGCCGTTCGGTGAGTAGAGTGCGACCACCTGGAGCATCGCGGTCGACTTCTTCTTTACCGACAGCCCCTGGCGCTTGACCTCATCCGGGAGGCCGGGCTCTGCCAGCGCGACCCGGTTCTGCACATTCACGGTATTGATGTCCGGGTCGGTCCCCAGCGCGAAGGTCACGGTCAGCGAATAGCTGCCGTCGTTCGCGCTGGTGGACTTCATGTAGAGCATGTTGTCCACGCCGTTGATCTTGGACTCCACCGGTTGTGCCACGGTCGCCTCGACGACAGCCGCGGAGGCGCCCGGGTAGGATGCGGTGACCGAGACCTGCGGCGGTACGATGTCCGGGAACTGCGCGACCGGGATCTGGGTCAGCGCGATCAGGCCGGCGAGCGTGATGATGGTCGAGATCACGATCGACAGGCGCGGCCGGTCGATGAAGACGTCGGAGATCATTGGCCGGCGGCCTTTGTATCATCCGCGCCGCTGCGCACAGCGGGCCCGGTTGTCGATTCGGGCGGCGCGAGGGCCTTTGGAGGCGTCGCGCTAACCACCTGCCCGGGCCGCACTTTCTGGATGCCCTGGGTGATCACCAGTTCGCCGGCCTCGAGACCGGACTCGACCACGATTACCGCACCCTCGGTCGCGCCCACCGCGACGCGGCGTACCCGGGCCTTCCGGTCGGCGTCGACGATCAGCACGAAGACGCCTTGTTGATCGAGCTGCAGCGCGGATTGCGGAATCACCACGGCCGACTCGGGCTCGCCCGACTCGAGGAGCACGCCGACATACTGGCCGTCGATCAAAACGCCGTCCGGATTGGGCAGCTCCGCGCGCAGCGTGACCGAGTCGGTATCGGGATCCGTGGTGACATCGACGAAGTCGATCCTGCCGGTCCGGTCATACAGGCTGTCGTCGGGCAGCCTGACCCTGACCACCGTGCCGCTCGGGTCGAGGCCTTTGGCCTGCAACTCGCGGCGTGCCTCGAGCAGTTCGCGTTGCGTCAGCGGAAACTCGACGCGTATCGGGTCGTGGCTGACGATGGTCGCGAGCGCACCCGAATCCGGCCCCACCAGGTTGCCGACCGTATAGCGGGCCAGTCCGATGCGTCCGGCGACCGGCGCTGTGATCCGGGTGTACCCGAGGTCTAGTTCGGCCGCAATGAGCGCGGCCTTAGCCTGGGCGATCCCCGCCTCTGCGATAGATGCCGCTGCCCTGAGTTCGTCGACCTGCGACTGCGCAATGTTCTTGCTCTTGACCAGATCCCGACCCCGCGCGAACTGGGCATCGGCATTCTCCGCGTCCGCAACGGCCTTGGCCACGTCCGCCTGGCGTTGTTCGACGATCGCCTGGTACTGGTCCGGTTCGATCTGAAACAACAGCGTGCCGACCTCCACCGACTGTCCCTCGGTGAAATTGCGCTCCTTCAGGAAGCCCTGCACGCGCGCCCGCAGTTCGACCTTGTCGATCGCGGCGACTCGCCCGACGAATGCCGATTGCGAGGCGATTGCCCGGGTCTCGGCGGCGACCGCGACCACCGATGGCGGCGGGGCCGCGATGGCGCTCTCATCCGTGCCTTGACGATCGCTGCACCCGACGACCGCGAGTAGCGAAACGAGTGCGATGGCGCGTGCCGTGACGGCGGCGCAGTGGGGCAGGCGTGGGGGCGCGGCCGGTGTTGTCATCGGCGGAGGGCCTGGGCGAGTGGGCGTTCCGGCATGCTAAGTGGCCCACGGCGC
>CBDTXT010000365.1:0-3672 GCA_965364465.1 uncultured Chromatiaceae bacterium | reverse complement strand
GGCTGCGGCGGAAAAGTGCTGCAGACCTCGCTGACCCACGAGGAGGAGGCGAAGCTGCAGGCCGCGCTGGATGCGGCCAAATCGGCGGCGGAGGCCTAGCCCGGAACCGCCGGCCGCAGATCGAGCGCGCCGCCGGCCCGTTCATCCGCGTCGGCATCAACTATCGGCCGGCGCGTCCCGACCAGTGCCCGAAACCCGGCCGGTGGTCGTTGTGATCGCGGCCGGTCGGGCAACCGGCCGTGCGCTCAATTGTACTTCTTGAGGATTTTCTTCTTCGCGCTGTCGTATTCCTTTTCGCTGATCAATCCCTGCTTGTAGCTCTCCTCGAGGTCCATCAGTTCCTGGCCCATCGTCGTGCTCGAGGTCTGTACTTTCGCACCGCCACCACCGCAGGCGGCGATGAACAGGAAACAGACGAGCACGAGGCCGGTCTTGGTAAACAAACTGCGTTTCATTTTGGGGGGTCTCCGGCTGACTGGCAGTGAAAAGTGAGCACCGGCCGGACTTTGGCCGGCGTGCCTCGACGTGCGATTGTGCGTCAGAAGACGACCGCGCGTCCAGGCCGCCCGTTGACCCGGGCCGCCGCCGGGCGCAATACTCCGGTCCATCCGGGTTTGCGGGCCGCCGCCGTGGCGTATGCGCGCCCATCCCCGTCGTAGAGATTCCATCAGGACCACAGATGATCAGACTCATCCAATGCGTGCGCCGTAAGCCGGAAATCTCGCTGGACCTGTTCCGGCGCCATTGGCACGAATATCAGCGGGCCTATGAGGCTCTCGCGGCGGCGACCGGGGCGCGTCGGTTTGCGGTCAGTTTCGGGTTGAAGATCCCGTTCAATGCGGCGATCCAGGAGCTGCGCGGCACGCTCGAGCCATTCGATGCGGTGCTCGAGGTCTGGTGGGACAACGGCGCCCAGCTCGATGGTGTCGAGGAGGAGCCGGAAATCGCAGCGCGTATCGCGGAGACCCGGCGCATGCAGGAGGCGTTCATCGATCTCGAGGCGTCGAGCATATTCTTCGCCTCGGTCGAGAGTGACCAGGCCCTGACCTGACGCCGCGGCCCGCGTCGCTGCGCTCAGGGTGTGCCGAGCAGCAGGTACAGCGCATCGGGGTTGTCGTCGCTGAACGCGTGGCCCCAGGCGACGTAGGCCGGTCCGAGGATCGTATCGGCCCCGAGAAAGAGGCTGGCGGACGGCCGTATCTTCTTGGAATCGTTCAGATCGACGCCGAGCGTCGCCTCGGTGGCCTCGATCGATGCGCCAACATAGACGCCGCGTCCGAGTGGTGTCGGCAACGTCGCGATCTGATAACTGTACACGCCGCGCAGCATCGCCACTTCATCGCCGACCAGCTCGTCCATGCGATAGCCGGAACCGCGCAGGAAGCCGCCGAGCAGGAACGGGTCGTAGGGCGGCAGTTCACCGCTCAGCTTGGTGCCGTAGAACCCGCCCACCTGGAACGCATGGCGATCGAAGCTCCTGGCCCCGATCACCGTCAGGTCCACCTTGCTGTAGTCGTCGTCGGATCCCCAGTCGGCGAGCGTGCCGAACAGGTTCAGCGCGGCGAGCACGCCGCTGCGTCCGAAATGCGGGCTGTCGATCTGGTCGAAGACCAGTCGCCCGGTGACGCCGACCTGGTTAAGGTCGAAATCGGGCACGCCCGTGATCAGGCCGAAGTCCTCATCCGCCGACAGTGTGCCGGCAAAGGCGCCGAGACGGGCCTCCCCATACTTGTCCTGCACGCCGAAGTCGAGGTGGGCGCGTGCATGCCTGACCCGGTACTCGCCGATGCGCCGGCCGCCCAGATAGTAGACGACCGGTTCCTTCTGCAGGTCGATGCGCGGTGCGGCGAATGCGCCGGCCTTGAACGCGACCGGCTGAACGAACTCGCTGGCGAAATGCTGCCGGTAGCCGAGCTGCAGGTCGTTGCGCCACTCGGCGCCGAGGGCATTGATCCAGGTCCGGCGATGGCTCGCGCTCGCGGTGAATCGGGTCTCGTCCGAGTCCGAGGCCAGGCCGAGTCCGAATTTCACATAGTTCGGCCCCCAGGATTTCTCGACACCCTGGACCTCGACTGTGCGCGAGCCCGGCTGGTCGATGAACTGGTAGTCCATGCGCTCGAAATCGCCGCGCCCGTAGACCTGCTCGAGCCGGCTGTTGAGATTGTCGAGGCTGAAGTCGGTCTCCGGCCGATTGCGCAGATCGACGCCCGGCACCTGCGCGAGTTCGCGCTCGATCACGGTCGGGTTGACCCGCGAACCCTCGGTGGCGACGCGTACCTCGGTGACCGGCGGTACCGTGGGCAGGCGGGCCGCGAGCGATGCGCGCCACGCCCGGTACTCGGCCTCGGATACCGACAGCGCGCGCAGTGCCTCGGCCTTCGAACGCGCGGCGGCCTCGCCGACCGCGACCAGCGGCATCGCATCGCTGAAGTTCGCCGAGCTGAAGTTGCCGAGCGCCGGCTCGATCAGGATGTCGTCGGGGCCGAGCGACGCGAGCGATGCGCGCACGTTCTGTTCCATCAGCACATTGAGCATCTGCAGCGAAATCGCGACCGCAGAGCCCAGTTCCTCGCGCGGCAGCAGGCCGCTGCCGACGTTGACCACGATGACCCGGTCCGCGCAGGCCGCGCGCGCCGCGGCGACCGGCAGGTTTTGCAGCAGCCCGCCGTCCACGTACAGTTTGCCGTCGATCTCGACCGGCGCGATCGCGCCGGGTACCGACATGCTCGCGCGCATCGCCTTCACCAGGTCGCCGCGCCGGAACTCCTCCATCGTGCCGTCTTCGATGTTGGTGGCCATCGCGCGGTACGGGATCGGCAGCCGGTCGAAGTCCTGGTCCGCGAAGTTACCGGCACCGGCCACCATGTCGCGCAACAGGAACTCGAACTTGTAGCCCGCGGTCGATCCGGGCGGCATCAGCAGGTCGGTGCCGCGCTGGCCCAGCTCCAAGCGGAACAGGTTCATGAAATCGTCGCGCTTGGCGCGGAACGGTTTCTCTTTGCGCGGCGGGTCGTCGGTGAACAGGTCGACCCAGTCGATCGCCTCGAGGCGCTCGGTGATCTCGTCGACCGGGACGCCCGCGGCATAGACGCCGCCGATCAGCGAGCCCATGCTGGTCCCGGCAATGCAGTCGATCGGGATGCGCATCTCCTCGAGCACATTGAGCACGCCGACATGCGCGACGCCGCGTGCGCCGCCGCCGCCGAGCACAAGACCGACGCGCGGACGCTCGGCTTCGGCCAGCGACGGCAGCGGTAGCGTCGCCGTGATGCAGGCCAGAAAGACCCGTGCCGCGAGCCCGGCGCGCAGTTTGAGTGCCATGTGTCGAGACTTCCCCTCGAGGCCGGCGGTCTACGCCAGGGATGCAAAGCGGTAGGGTAGCGTACTGCGGTCCACGCGGCCATGCGCCGGTCGTGGCCGTCGAAGCCGTCGGTTTGCGCAGGCCGAACCGGGTCGACGACGGCGGGAAGTCGATCGCGGCCTGTCATTGGCGGAACGTTCCCTGCAAACTGGTGGTCTTAAGCGCACAAAAAAGAGGGAGATCGATCGATGAGCACACCGGAGGGCCGCGCCAGCGCGGTCGGCAGCACGCCGCAACCGGCCGGGACCGAGGCAATGCGACACGATTTCGCCGCGCTGTTCTGAAATATCACCATCGTCGTTACATCCAAC
>CBDTXT010000364.1:0-3672 GCA_965364465.1 uncultured Chromatiaceae bacterium | reverse complement strand
AGATTGGGATTGACCCCGAGCGCCGGCGCTATCCGGGCGCAACCCGCGTTCGGCTCGGCTTCGCACTTGAGTTCTGGGTTGTTCCTGTCGACGGCGTAGAACCGGCCTGCGCGCGGCGCGCCGCGATGAGTTTGGATCGCCGCAAAGCAGCCAAACGGCGTTTCCAGCACGCTTATCGAGTCAATCAATCCATTGGCCCCAACAACGGTGGATGCGGGGGCAAGAGATCGTCGGCCTCCCGGGTGGGAGACGCATCTGCGGCATCGCTGGGCCCCAAAGTCGCCGGCCGCATAGTTTCTTTGTAGGCGTCCGGCGGCTCAAGTAATTCCTGCGTGAACTCACCCAATCTTTGCTGAATCCGCTCGAGCACCGTGCGCACGCGTTCATTTGGAGCTGACGCGGCCAGGGTTTGAATCTCTTTGAGGATTCTTCGATCGATGTCCTGTCTCTGGGCGATGGTCGGCATCGTTTCATCCGATGTCACGAGGCGGTATCCGACGAAAAAATTGGCATTTGGATACAGCTCCGCAAAATACTCCAGCTCACCGTCAGCATGGTCGGTACGCGCAATGTAATCAAGAAACGCGGAACGCTGTTCGGGCCCTGAAACATCCAATCGCGACATGATCGACGCCCGATAATTTGGCGCTTCGTCAAGGAAAGCGGTGTCGTTCAGATACATGCGGGCGATCGTCGCGCTGTCGCGCACTGCGATCCGGTCCAAAGCCACGAAAGCGGCGCGTGCTAACTCTGCTGAATATGCCCCGCCCTGTCGTGCGCTCTCAGCGAGTACTGTAACCACCGCTGCAGCACTCCCGGAGCCGCCAACAGCCACGGGAATGTCAAAGGCCTCGAGAAATCCTGTTGTTGGTGTGGCACGCCATTCGCCAACCTCAAGCATTTGTTGGAAACGCTGCATCATCTCGACATGCAAATCTCCATCGACGTCGTTCCAAGCCATGTTACGGAGGGCGAGTGCGAACTCATCGGCAGATGCCGTCGTATCCATGATCTCCGCTCCCAACTCCAGCGCTGCGAGTGGGTCGACTGCGGGAAGGACATCCAACAGGGCGGTTCGAAGGGTTGGCCACGCAGACAGCGCACCATCCGGTCCGACAGCGAACGGGAGTCCGGTGGCCACATCTTCGTGAGTTTCGAGAAACGAAGCGATTGCCTGTGCCGCTTCGCTTGGAGGCGAAGCCAAGACGCGCCCAATCAAGTCCCGCAAGATATTGAGTCCTGTATCTTCGGGTTGGAGAGCTTGCAGTCTCACAAGAGTATCCGCGATCAGCTGTTTCACACCCTGGCTCTTGCCGAGCGCATCCAGGCCAACCGATGCTGGCGATCCACTGTATGGGCCGTCGGTTCGCTCTCTCCGGCTTGGCGCGGCTACCGCTTGTTTTTCCAACAAGGACGCCGCTTCGTCTCGTCTCGACAAGGATGCCGTCGATTGTGTTCTTGTCGCCGAGCCAGCAGTCTCCCGGGGCGCATGGCGAGCGGTCGACCAAACCAGCAGGCCGGCACCGGCGACTATCACCGCTAAAACAAGAAACTGACGTTTTCGGCGGGCCACAAGGCATTCCTCTTGCAACTACGAAGGCTCAACGCCCGACTTGTGAACAGGGCTTGTTAGAGACGGTTCGTTACACGCAGTGATACGGAGTGAAACACCGCGCGATCTCCAGCCGCTGCATCACGCATGACCAACGCCCAATCCCCTTCCGCGGGAAGGCCTTGATAGCGAGGAGCCAGTCTGAAGGTCCGACTGAAGTCCTGTGCATTACTCCCTTGTCGATTGGTCAGCCACCGGACTCGGCGGGTGGGTGAACGGAGCACGACCATCAGGTCGCCGCGCCAAGTGGTCGAGATGTTCACATTCGCTACCAAGCCCTGGATGCGCCCGGGATGATCTGATACTTGAATATGCCGACCCACCCACCAGCCATTGTCGGGAAGTACCACGGAGCGTCTGTTTGCAAAGCTCTTGGTGACGGTAACCGGCTCGACACCGAGCGTCATGTCGGCCAGTCGTTTGGTGTCTGCGTCGAGGGCACGGACGCCGATCGACGGTCCGATCTCGCTGCCGGAAACGAGTTGCCCGGCCAAGTACCAATCGCTTGAGCCCGGGTCGAATACGTAGCAGGGCCCCCCGCTTGCGCCTCCACCGGCAGCAACTCCAACGATTTGGTAGTACGAACCATATGCGCGCCAAGCCATGTCCTGAAAGAAGGGCGTGGCGTGCTGCAGCGCATATCCCGGTTGACCGGTCGACACGACTTCTGCCGGGTAACCTCTGCAGACTTTCCAACGAGCCGAAGCCAGTTGTGCCCCGCCATTCGGCCAGAAGCCGACGGACGGCCCAAAGCCAGCATTATTGAACAGGACAGCGAAGTCGAAATGAAAGCTTTCCGGCGAGGTTTCATTGCGCCTTGCGCGGTCTGCGTAGCCTGACCAGGATCTGAATCCCCTCGCCTGTACCCCGTCGTCAGGCCCGGGTTCCGTCCGATCGTTCCAAGCCCTCGAGAATCGAATGTTCGTGGCCCAGCGACCGTTTTCGAACAAGACGTGGGCCGCAGTGAACACCAGCCGAGGATCTTGCGCTACTACACCGCTACCCCTGAACGATCGGCAGTCGATTGGGCAGGAGTCTGCGGTGACCAAGCCCGCAGACGAGTCACCGTGATCTGGCTGCATAGAGACGACGGCGTATGCGGAGTACGACGCTATCGCGACAGCAAGAATCAATGCCGCAGTAAGTGGCTGGCCCCGACGAGCGCACTTGTTCCACCGATCCAGCTTTAGTGACTTCCCCCGCATTCGTTCCCTCGCTTCTTACCCCGATTTCCTACAAGATCCAGGCGAGCACCGCGTCGCCTGCTCAATAGCCGTGACCGAGTAGGACTCGACGTAGGACTCGACTTTGGAGCACCAAATCAGACCGAATGCGCCTGCTGTTTGCTGTCAGCGCAGAGGGCCCTCTGGAGGATCTGGCTGCGCCGTATTCGAGCTTGTGCCGCTGACCCGTTCAACTAACTCGCTCTGAAGTGCCTCGCAGTCCGAATCAGACATGTACTCGCAGGCTATCCGTATTGCGTTCTCCGCATACTCAGCATGCTTGAATGCCCCTTCGCGATCGCCTTCCCTCGCTAACTGGATTGATCGACTGAAGTGCTCAAGCGTACTTTTCCGCATCTTCCTGGCAAGAGGGTGTTCGGAGTCATTGTCGGGAATATGCCCTTTGAGGTGGTCGGACAACTCATTGGGCATCAAATCGGAAACTGCGGTCGATGGTGTTTTCGCCTCGTTCTCGCTGGAACTGTCCGCTACTCTAGGCCTTGGGTTATTCTCGGGCGGAGTCTGTCCTTTGGGCTGGTTACCGAGATTGGTATCGATGAACGATTTTAGTGATCTGGCGACATCGATAGCCTGCCCCTTTTTGCTGGAGTGAGCGACCTGGCGGGTACGCTTGTGCAGCAAGGCCGATGACAGCTGCAGGTAGAGTCCCTGTACGATATCCATCAATTCTTTGAGATTTTGCCCCTGAAACCCACTGCGTTCCGATTCAGGACCGTTGTCCTCAACGTCTGCGCTCATGCGTTTTCCCCTTCAGGTAAAGGAAATATTCCCGAGTACATGCCTAAATATAGTCGTGAACTTCGTCACCTACACTAG
>CBDTXT010000363.1:0-3680 GCA_965364465.1 uncultured Chromatiaceae bacterium | reverse complement strand
TCCCGCCGATGGCCGACGCGCAACAGGCTGCGGAACCTGCGTGGCATGAAGAATATCTCTGGGCCATATGGGCGGCCCTGGCGCTACTCGGCCTGATCGCAGTGCTGCTGATGTTCCGTCGGTCCAGTCCGGCCCAGGATGATGTCCCGATGGCAGAGCTGCCCGAGGTTCGGAATGCAAGGCAACCCTATGCGGCGGCCGGCAAGCAACGCAACACGGGTTTGCGTCCGACACGGGAGCGCGTTGCGGGGCTGCCGAACGAACACCCGCAGCACGCGCAGGAGATCACCCTGGCCGAGGCGGAGCTGCCCGACCCTGCCGGTCCAGGCACACTGGCAACGCGTGCTGTGGTCGATGACGAGCTCACTGGATCACTGATCGATGACATCGTCGACGACGACAGGCTGCTGACCGACCGGCCGCAGCGCGGCGACACAGCGGCCGAATACAGCGATGAGGACATCGCCTCCTGGATCGAGGAACTCGGCGCCGAGCGCAGTGGGCCCGTGGCGACTGGACAATTGGAGCAGGACGATGCTGACGTCCCGAGCCTGCTGACCGAGCTCGATGACCGCTTGGCTTCGGCTGCGCCGGCCGCACCGCCAGAATCCAGTGGCGCACTGCCACCGGCGAACGCGGCGGAAGGCGAAGACGAAACCTTCGCGATGAGCCTGGATCTGGCACGGGCATATCTCGAGATCGGCGACCATGACGGCGCCCGGGACATGCTGGAACAGGCGCTGTCTGGCGCGCGGAGTCCAGAACACCGGCGCCAGATCGAGGAACTGTTGCGTCAGATCGACTAACCTGGTCGGCAAAGGCCCACCGGCAGAACCCAGGCGCCGTATCGTGCCCCGGTTGTCCGAGCCACCGACCGAGCAGCTGCGATGATTCGACGTCAAACACCCGATCGACAGGCGACACGAACGCTAGTCGAACTGAAATCGGCATTGATCACCCGCCGGCGCTTTCTCGTCCAGGCAGCGGGAGGCAGCGTCGCACTGCTGTTCGGGCTGCGCGCTGCCGGCGCCGACGATTACGACCCCTGGCCGACCCTCGACGCGGTAACCCGGCACCTGCTGCCGAGCGAACCGGACAGTCCCGGCGCAGTCGAGATCCGGGCCCTCGACTATCTGCGCTTCGTCAGTGCCGACCCACAGGTCGACCGCGAGGAGCGCGAGTTCATGCTGCAGGGTAACCGGTGGCTCGACGAACTGGCACAAGCGCAACACGGCAGCACATTTCCGGCACTCGCGCCTGACCGGAAGGAGGAGCTGTTGCGCCAGGTGGCCAAGACCGCGGCCGGCGAAAACTGGGTGTCGACGCTGCTAGGTTATCTATTCGAGGCACTGCTGACCGCGCCGACCTATGGCGGCAACCCGGACGGGGTCGGCTGGCGCTGGCTCGAGTATGTTCCGGGCTTTCCGCTTCCCGGACCCGGCAGTCGTTACCCGGACTTGCCGCTGTGAGCCGCGACTTCGACGTCTGCGTGATCGGTAGCGGTGCCGGCGGCGGTCCGATTGCCTACAGCCTGACGCAAGCGGGCTATTCCACAGTGGTACTGGAAAAGGGGCCCTGGCTCACCGAACGGCACTTCACCAAGGACGAACTCGCCTGCTGCCGTCGCAGCGTCTACACGCCCGCACTGCGTGACGAGCAGCACGTGGTCGAGGCGCGGAACGGCGAAGACGGCTGGCGTGCCGAGACCGGGGAGCAGTCCGGCTGGGACTTCTGGAACGGCAACTGCGTCGGTGGCTCGAGCAACTTCATGAGCGGCTATTTCCACCGGCTGCGACCGGTCGATTTCAAGCTGCTAAGCACATTCGGCCCAATCGACGGTGCCAACATCGTTGACTGGCCGATCGAGTACGCAGACCTCGAACCCTACTATACGCGGGTCGAGAGATTGATCGGAGTATCCGGCAGCTTCGACGGCCATGCGAACGCGGCACCCCGCTCCAGCCCCGACTTTCCGTTTCCTCCGACCGCAGAACATCCGATATCGCAGCGCATCGACGCGGCCGCGCAGGCACTGGGTTTCCACGCGTTGCGGGTTCCGAGGGCGATCCTGTCGCAACCGGCGATGAACCGGCGCGCCTGTGAGTATTCGGGCTTCTGCGGCAGCTATGGCTGCTCGAGCGGCGCCAAGGGCAGTTCGCGCGCGGCCCTGCTGGACCATGCGGTCGCCAGCGGGCGCTGCGAGGTGCGACCACATGCGAAGGTCTTCCATCTCGAAACAGACGCCCAAGGTCGGATCGTGGCAGCCAGCTATCACGACCGGGAAGGCCAGAGGAAACGGGTCGATGCCCAAATCTATGTGGTTGCCTGTCAGGCGATCGAGAGCAGCCGCCTGCTGCTCGCCTCGGTGGGGCCGCGATTCCCCGACGGTCTGGCCAATAACCACGGGCAGGTCGGACGCAACCTGCTGTTCTCCGCGGGTGGTGCTGGCAGCGGCGACATGGTTTTCGCCGACCATGATGATGCCGAAACGGCGGCGCTGCGCGTGGTCGGACCCTTCGTCAATCGTGCGCTCGATGACTGGTACACGATCACGGATCCTGCGCTGGGCAATGCCAAAGGGGGCATCATCGAGCTGCTTTGGGATCACCCCAATGCGGTGAGCCGCGCCCAGAAAGCCAAATGGCGCGATGGCGAACTGGTCTGGGGACTGCCGTTGAAGCGCCGGCTCGAGACATGGTTCCGCACCGACCGCACGCTGAACTTCGAGGTATTCAACGACTGGCTGCCCAACGACGACTGCTTCGTCGCGCTGGACCGCGGGGTGACCGACCGTTGGGGCAACGCCGTCGCCAGGGTTCGGATCGGATCGCATCCGCACGACCAACATGTCGGGCGTTTCTTGGCGGCCAAGGGAGAAGCCCTGCTGCGCCGCCTCGGCGCAAGACGCATCGCGTCATCGGTTGGCCCGGCACCACCTCCCAACCTGCAGGCCGGCGGCTGTCGGTTCGGCAACGCCCCGGAAGACTCGGTGCTCGACCCCGACTGCCGTGCCCACGAGGTCGAGAATCTGTTCGTCAGCGACGGCAGCTTCATGCCGACCGGCGGCAGCGTGCCCTACACCTTCACGATTTACGCGAACAGCTTCCGTATCGCGGACCGAATCATCGCGCAGCTTGGCGGCTGTCGCGCAGCCGAGGTCGGCTGAAATCAGATCGGCGATTCGATCGTGGCAGAGGGCTCCAAGCCGCCGACGCGCGACCTGACCTCATCCCACAAGGCGTGATATGCGCGCCCGGCGGACGAGCGCGGCGCGTAATCGGTCACGGGTCGGCGTTCCAGGCCCATACGTTCGACCTCGCTGGCGTAGGGAATCGTCGTCTGCAAAACGGTGCAACGCGGGTCGGCCGGCGCCGCAATCACGTCTTGGTGCAGACGCTTTCTCCGATCGACCATCGAGTAAAAGGCATACACCGGATTTCTCAGGTCATGCCCTTCCATGAAATCCAGCAACTGACCCATCGTGCGCAACGAAAGTGTCGTCGGAATCGTCGGCAGCAGCAGTGCATCGGCAGCGCGAAAGATATTCTCCGAGACCAGAGAGATACTCGGGGGGCAATCCAGCAGAATGAGGTCGTACTGGTCGGACAATGGGCGCAACATCTTGAGCAGGCGCAGGGCCGGCTTTTTGTTCTCGACCAGCGTGAGGTCCATGTTGCGAT
>CBDTXT010000362.1:0-3692 GCA_965364465.1 uncultured Chromatiaceae bacterium | reverse complement strand
CTCCACTCGCAACACCCGCGGCAGCCCGTATAATCCGCGCTTTCCCCCTGCCCGGAGACAAGGTTCCATGGAGCTCAACAGCCTGACGGCGATTTCCCCCATCGACGGCCGCTATGCCGGCAAGACTGCGGACCTGCGTCCGATCTTCAGCGAATACGGGCTGATCCGGCACCGCGTGATCGTCGAGATTCGCTGGCTCCAGTCGCTGGCCGCGAACCAGGACATCGGCGAGGTCCCGGCTTTCAGCGCGGCGGCCAACGAGGCCTTGGAGCGGATCATCGAGCGCTTCGACGAGGCGGACGCAGAGCGGGTCAAGTCAATCGAACGGACCACGAATCACGACGTCAAGGCGGTCGAGTACCTGCTGAAAGAGAAGATCATCGGCGACCCGGAACTGGAGGGTGTCGGCGAGTTCGTGCATTTCGGCTGCACGTCCGAGGACATCAACAACCTGGCGCATGCGCTGATGTTGAGCGAGGGGAGACATCATCTGGTGCTTCCGCTGGCCGACGAGCTGATTGGAGCTATCCGCGCACTGGCCCACACCTATGCCGGGCAAGCCATGCTGTCCCGCACCCATGGCCAACCGGCCTCACCGACCACGCTCGGCAAGGAGATGGCCAACGTCGTTGCGCGCCTGCACCGCCAGCGAGAGCAGATCGCGTCGGTGACGCTGCTCGGCAAGATCAACGGCGCGGTCGGTAACTACAACGCCCATCTATCGGCCTATCCGACGATCGACTGGCCATCGCATGCGCAACGGTTCGTCGAGTCGCTCGGTATCGACTGGAACCCGTATACCACGCAGATCGAACCGCACGACTACATGGCCGAGCTGTTCGATGCGATCGCGCGTTTCAACACCATCGTGATCGATTTCTGCCGGGATATCTGGGGCTACATCTCGATCGGCTATTTCAAACAGCGCACCATCGCCGGCGAGATCGGCTCCTCGACCATGCCACACAAGGTCAACCCGATCGATTTCGAGAATGCCGAAGGCAATCTGGGGATCGCCAACGCGCTGTTCGATCACCTTGCCCTGAAGCTGCCGGTGTCGCGTTGGCAACGGGACCTGACCGATTCGACAGTGCTGCGTAACATGGGGGTCGGCGTCGCCTACACCGCCATCGCCTGGCAATCAGCCCTGCGCGGGATCGCGAAGCTAGAGGTCGATGAAGCCCGGCTCGCGGCCGATCTGGACGACAACTGGGAGGTACTCGCCGAGCCGATCCAAACGGTGATGCGGCGCCACGGCATCGAGCAGCCCTACGAAAAGCTCAAGGAACTCACGCGCGGCCGGCGGATCGACCGGGCCGGCATGCAGGCCTTCATCGAGACACTGGACCTGCCCGAGCCGGTCAAAGCGGCGCTAAAGGCGATGACCCCGGCGAGCTACTTTGGCAACGCCGCCGATCAGGCGCGCGAGATCTGATTCGGCCCACGCGACGCGTTGGCGAATACCGGGCGGGCCACCACTGCGCTCCGTTCGAACGACCCCGGCCAGGGGCCCCTACAATGGGTGCCGAAGGGAGCGCGGCCGGCTCGACGCACGGTATCGAAGCGCTGCTTACGCCCTCACCGAATCCAGTCGAGGACCTCGTCCTCGGGCGCGGGTCGCTGCGACCCGGCGCCCTCGATGAAGAGGCGATGCCAGACCGCGAACTGCATCAGGCAGAAGACCTCGCGCGCTGCCTTACCATGCTCGCGTTGCGCATGGAACAGTGCCGGGAGCCGGTTGGTGTCGAACCATTCGCGCACTGCCGGGTTGTGCAGAAGCTTTTGCTCCAGCTGTGTCAGCAAAGGGCCGCTGAGCCATGAACGCACCGGCGCCGGAAATCCCCGCTTCTTCCGGTAGATGTGATCCACCGGCAAATGACGCTCGGCCCAGCGCCGAAAAAACTGCTTCGGCTCACCCTGCTCGACCTTCATCCTGTCCGGCAGCCCAAGGCCGAATTCCACGACACGCTGGTCGAGATAGGGCACCCTTCCCTCGAGCGAAAAGCCCATCATCATCCGATCCACCTTCAGTAACAGGCTGTCCGTCAGGTCGGTCACGATATCCGTGTACTGGCAACGCTGCAGGTGACTCCAGTTCGCGGGCGTAGACCGCCAAGCCGCCTTGTAGGGCCGCCGAAAAGACCGGCGCAAGGCCGCCAGTTCATCGCCGAGTGCGCTTCGTGAGCGGGAGCGCCACCAGTCACTGCGGGTGCGAAATCCGCCCGAGCCCGGATGCAAGAGCGATGTCAGCAGATAGGCGAGGCGCGGCAGGCGATACCGACTGTAGCCACCGAAGACTTCGTCCCCGCCTTCACCACAGAACACGACCTTCACCTCACTGCCCGCCAGCTCCGACAGCGCCGATGTGGGGAGGCAGGCGTAATCGCGCATCAGGTCGTCGGCTGCCCAGGTGACGTGCGGCACTCGACGAAACAAGCCCGCGCGATCGAGCCTGAGCGAGGTATGCCGGCTACCGAACATGTCCGCCATGCGCTCGGCAAGGGCCAGTTCGTCGCGCTTGACCGATTCCCGATAACCGACCGTAAAGGTGCGTACCGGCTGGTCCTGATAGCGGCTCAGCAGCGCCAGGAGAACCGCGGAGTCGTTGCCACCGGAGAGGAAAAGCCCGTAGGGCACGTCCGACCGCGAGTGTTCCCGGATCACCCCGGACATCAGCGCATCGAACTCCTCTTCCGCCTGCCGCTGGGTCGTTTCCCTTGGTTCGACCCGCAGTGGCGTCCAGTATCGCCGCCGTCTGATCTGCAAGCTCGCGTCGATTTCCAGGATCTCGCCCGGCAGCACCCTTTTGATTCCGGCAAAAATCGTCTCCTCGCCCGTCGTGCAGTGGGTGTGCAGATACTGGGACAGTCCGCGCGGATTGACCTGGGGAGAGGCCGGCATCAGGGGCAGGATCGCCTTCATCTCCGACGCGAAGATCAGTCGGTCCGCAAAGCGCGCGTAAAACAGCGGCTTGATGCCGAGCGGGTCACGTACCAGAACCAGCCGCTGATTGTCGGCATCGAAGATCGCCGCGGCAAACATACCGCGCAGCCGCATCGCGAAATTGACCGGATCCAGCACGTAGGCCTGGAGTATGGTTTCGCTATCCGAGCGGGTGGAGAAGTGACACCCTCGGTCTTTCAACTCTGCGGCCAGTTCCACATGATTGTAGATCTCGCCGTTGGCCACCAGCACCCGCTTACCGTCCCCGGTGGCGATCGGCTGCTGTCCTGTCACCAGATCGATGATCGAGAGGCGGGTATGGCAAAGACCGAACGCCCCCGAGGCAAAAAACCCTCGACCGTCGGGTCCGCGGTGCGCCAGCCTATCCGCCATGGGCTCCAACATCTCGGGCGTCACCGTCTTGTGTCGCATGATGACGCCCGCAATCCCACACATATGCCTGATGGTACCTCAACAGCACTCGGAAGGTTCCGACGGCCCGATCCGACACGCGTGTCATCGGCCATCGCCCCATTCTACGCAAAGACACCGGAGGCCAGATGCGCCGATGCCCGTCGCTTTGCCCAACACACTCGGTGCCTGCTGGGCAAACAGCTTGTGAGACCCTGAACACCGCAGGCCTGAATCGATCGGCCTGGCCTCGCGCCGCCGGCGCGATCGCCTATCACCGACGGGATCGCTAGCCCGGAAATCTCACCGGGATGTGGGATTTTGGGGCGATAGGGCCA
>CBDTXT010000361.1:0-3699 GCA_965364465.1 uncultured Chromatiaceae bacterium | reverse complement strand
TTCAAAGCCTGTTTTCCAATCACGGCCGTTCGCCTGGTGAGATTTTCGGGCTAGACCAAGCGCCGGCGGAAGCCAATAGGCGGCACCGATCGGCGCGCTCCCGGGGGCTGGATACGACCCCTGGTCGGCCTCTCGCGAGGTCTATCGCTCGACGTGTCCCTGGGGTTAGCGGCGGTGCGGCGGCAGCCCCGCCGCGCGGGCGTTCCGCGATGTGCATCTGCGCTTCAGGCATCGGCCGTTTTCACTTGACGCCCGACGTCGCGCGGGGCGTCGGTTGCTGCCCGACGCTCAGGTCGCCGCCAGTGCGATCTGCTTCGCCCGACTGAAATCACTCTTCCCGCTGCCGAGCTTGGGTATCGCCTCGACCGGGACAAGCGTCGAGGGCCGCATGAGCGGATTCAGGCCCGACTGCTCGATCGCACGCTCGACGGTCTGCTCGTCGATCTCGCCGGCAAACAGCAGCACCACCCGCTCACCCTTCTTGCCGTCGGGCACCGCGGTGGCCAGCACCTCCGCGTCTTCCGGCAGCTGCGGCCCTATCGCCCCCTCGATCGCACCCAGGCTGACCATTTCGCCACCGATCTTCGCGAAGCGCGAGTAACGGTCGACGATGGTGAGGAAACCGTCCTTGTCCAGGTGGCCCTTGTCACCGGTCTTGTACCAGCGCTTGCCGTCGAGTTCGACGATCACTTGTGCGGTCTTTTCCGGATCGTCCAGATAGCCCAGCATCACCTGGCTGCCGCCGAATAGGATCAGGCCGTCCTCGCCGATGGGTAGGGTCTCGAGCGTCTGCGGGTCGACGATGCGGAAGCTGCCGCCGGGCAACGGCAGGCCTACCGTCCCCGCGCGGTTGCCCTCCTGCACCTGCCAGTCACGCGAATCGATCCGGTCCGGCAGGTTGACGCTGGCCACGGGCGTCGTCTCGGTCGTACCGTAGCCCTCGTATATCTCCTTGTTGAACTTCAGCTTGAAGGCCTCGCGCACCTCCGGACTCAGCCGTTCGGCGCCGGCCACGACCACTCGCAGGGATTCGAGCATCAGCGGATGAACGCGTCGGTTGCGAACGAACAGGCGCAGAAAGGTCGAGGTGCCGCAAAACACCGTGGCCTGGAACTTGCCGATCGCCTTCGCAATCGTCAGTGCATCGGTCGGGTCGGGGTGACAGATCGCCGGAATCCCTTCGACCAGCGGCAGCAGGCCGGTCACGGTCAGGCCGAACGCGTGAAACAGGGGCAGCGTCGCCATCACCGTGTCCTCGCTGCGTGTGTCGAGCACGTCGGCGACCTGCTGAATGTTGGCCGCTATGTTGCGGTGGCTCAGTACGACGCCCTTGGGAGCGCCCTCGCTGCCGCTGGAAAACAGGATCGCGGCCGGCTGCTCGAGATCGATGCGCCGACCGTAAAGCGCAAAAAGCAGTGGCGCCGGCAGGAGTGCCGCGGACGCCATCATCAACAGTTTGCCGATGCCGCCGATCTCGTCCTTCAGGTCTTCCAGGTAGTGCACACTGACCATGCCCAATGGCGCTGCGAGGTCGATGCCGCGTTGCTCCAGCTTCTGGTCTAACCGCCGCGAGGTATAGACGTTTTGTATTTCCGCCTTCTCGACCGCGGCGACAAGCGCCTCTTGACTGGCCGTGTAGTTCAGGTTCACGACGGTCTTGCCCAAGAGCAGGCAGGCCATATTGGTGATCACCCCGGGGCTGCTGGTCGGCAGCAAAAGCCCGATGTTCTGTTCCGGGCTGCGTCGGCGGATCAGGCGAGAAAAGGCGAACACCGCCGTCATGGTCTTGTAGTTCGATAGCGTACCGTCACCCTGCGCATCTGCCAGACACAGCGCGCCCCCACGCCGCTTGGCCGTGCGCAGCCATTCGCGCGGAATGGGGTCGAGCGTGCGGGTATGTTCCTCCCAGGCATCGATCGAAAGGTCGAAAACCCGTTGCTTGATCTCGCCGGCCAGGGTCTCCATCGGCAGCGGACTGCCGAACGCGACAATCACGCGCGTCCGGAGCTGTTGACTGCGAGTCTCCTGGAGACGGTCGCTGGAACGCGAAAAGCGGCTGCCCCATAGCCCGCGGAGGTAGAAAGGCACGATCACGCCCTGTACGCCCTCGACCGCATGCTCGAAGCCCTTGCGGAACTCGCCCAATTGGCCGCTGCGACTGATCGAGCCCTCCGGGAACAGGCAGACCACCTCACCGGCCTTGAGCAGATCGTTGACCTTTTGCAGCGCCCCCTTGCTTTGTCCGCCGGTGATCGGGATGACGCCGAAGAAATCCAGAAACCAACGTAAATACCAGCGTTGGTAAATGGCGCGGTGCATCACGAAACGGATAGGACGTGGGCAGGCGATCTGGATCACCGCCCAGTCCAGCCAGCTTACGTGATTGCCGAGCATCAGCACCCCGCCCTGGCCGGGCAGGTTCTCGAAGCCCAGCACCTGGATGCGGTAACGGCTGGAAACCAGGCGGGCGACCACGTAGCGCACCAGCGACTGCGGCAGCTGCCATACGGTGTAGATGGCACCGGCCAGCGCGGTGATCGTCAGCAGATGAAACAGCCCGAGGCTGCCGACCCCGCTGAAAGCGAACACGACGGTGAGGCCGAGGAAGGCCAGCATCACCACGTTCTGCACCCAGTTGTTGCCAGCCAATATCGTGCCGAGTTCCCGGTCATCGGCATGGAACTGAATCAATGCGTTCAGCGGTACGATGAACAGGCCGCCGGCGACACCGAGCAGCGTGAAGGCCGCCGCGAGCGCAGCGCTGGACGACAACTGAGGGATGAAGAACATCGCGAGGACCACGCCCAGCGCCCCCAGCGGTACCAGGCCGGTCTCGATATAGTCGCGGGACGCGCTCCCCGCGAGCAGCGAGCCGACGATAACGCCGACACCGGAGCAGGCGAGCAGTCCCTGGATGACCACCGTGTTGGTCTCGCCCAGCGCCTCTTTGGCAAAGGCCGGAAACGCGGCGAGAACGACCTGCGAGATGCCCCAGAACACCGACAGGCCGACGATCGAAAGCCAGATGGTCCGGTTGGCGAGTATCTTTGCGAGGTTGGCGTGAAGGTAGCGGCCCGTGCCGTACTGTCGCCAGTCGAAGCCACGTTCCGCGGTCCCGACCTCACCCGGCGGCAGCCGCGAGGTCAGCCAGAACTCCCAGGCCGAGCACGCGACCAGTATCCAGCCGACCGGCGCGATGGCCTGCAGCAGCTCGGCCTTGTTCGTATAGCTGACCCCGGCCAGGTGGCGTTCGAAGAATACCGAGAACACGAAGATGCCGAGCAGGATCGCGACGATCGTGGTCGCCTGTACGATCGCATTCGCGGTGGCCAGCTGGTCCTTGCCGGCGAGTTCCTTGATGAACCCGTACTTGGCCGGCGAGTAGATCGCGCTCTGCACCGCGAGCAGAAAGGTCATCGCGAACGAAAACCAAAACCAGCCGGCGTAATAAGAGGCCGTGATCAGCAGCGTGAGAGATACCGCGACCGCCGCACTGTAGCGCATGATCCGCGGCTTGCGATAACGGTCGGAAAGCAGGCCCGCTGGCGTGAACAGCAAGACGAACGGCAGCAGGATCAGGCCGTTCACGATCGCGGTCAGGATGATCTGCTCCCGCCCGTCGTAGACTTTGAACACCGTGTTCTGGATCAGGATCTTGTGGCCCAGATCGACGAAGGCGTTGAAGAACACGATCAGAAT
>CBDTXT010000360.1:0-3699 GCA_965364465.1 uncultured Chromatiaceae bacterium | reverse complement strand
CTGGGTCGACTGCATCGGTGCGGAAGCTGCCGACCGCGACACGGTCGCCCGCCTGCTTCACGACCGCATGACCCAGGTGGTGCTGGCCGACCTTGATGCGGCGGAGGTGCTGTTCCGTCATGCAGAGCCCATGCCCTTCAGCAGCGTCGACCTGCTGTCCGGCGGGCGGTCTGCGCTGGTGGCCGCCAACGACGCACTTGGCCTCGCGCTGTCGGAAGACGAGGTGGACTACCTTGTCGACAGCTTTACCGCGCTTGACCGCAATCCGAGCGACGTCGAGTTGATGATGTTCGCGCAGGCCAATTCGGAACACTGCCGGCATAAGATATTCAATGCCGGCTGGACCATCGACGGCGCGGATCAGCCCCAATCGCTGTTCGCGATGATCCGTCATACCGCGGAACGCTCGCCCGGTGACGTGCTGTCCGCCTACAAGGACAATGCGGCGGTCATTCGCGGCTCCGAGGGTTACCGCTTCTACCCGGATGCGCAGACCGACGTATACGGGCGGCACGGCGAACAGATCGAGATCCTGATGAAGGTCGAGACGCATAATCACCCGACCGCGATCTCGCCCGATCCCGGGGCCGCGACCGGCGTCGGCGGCGAGATCCGCGACGAGGGGGCAACCGGGGTCGGTGCAAAGCCCAAGGCGGGCCTGTGCGGTTTCTCGGTCTCCAATCTGCGTATCCCGGGCGGTGAACAGCCCTGGGAGGAGGATTTCGGCCGCCCTGGTCGCATTGCCAGCGCCCTCGACATCATGCTCGAAGGGCCGATCGGCAGTGCCGCGTTCAGCAACGAGTTCGGCCGACCGAATCTGGTCGGCTATTTCCGCACGTTCGAAGAGCGGCTGCCGGGGGCGTCCGGCGAGGAACTGCGTGGCTACCACAAGCCCATCATGCTGGCCGGCGGGCTGGGCAACATTCGAACCGAACATATCGAGAAGCGGGCCTTTGCGGCCGGTACGCCGCTGATCGTTCTCGGCGGCCCGGCGATGCTGATCGGGCTGGGCGGCGGGGCGGCTTCGTCGATGGCGTCCGGCACCTCGGCAGAGGACCTGGACTTTGCCTCGGTGCAGCGGGCCAATCCGGAGATGGAGCGGCGCTGCCAGGAAGTCATCGACCGGTGCTGGCAGCGCGGCGACGACAACCCGGTCCTTTTTATCCATGACGTCGGTGCCGGCGGTCTGTCGAACGCATTGCCGGAACTGGTACACGATGCCGGCCGTGGTGGCCGCTTCGAATTGCGCGAGGTGCCCTGCGACGACCCGGGCATGTCGCCGCTGGAGATTTGGTGCAACGAATCGCAGGAGCGCTACGTGCTGGCTGTCGCCCGCGACAAGCTCGCCGATTTCGAGGCGATCTGCCGGCGCGAGCGTTGCCCCTATGCGGTGGTCGGCGAGGCGACGGGAGAGGAAAGGCTGCGGCTCGGCGACCGGCACTTCGAGGCCGTGCCGATCGACATGCCGATGTCGCTGCTGTTCGGCAAGCCGCCGCGCATGCATCGGGACGTCGGTCGCGCGCCGGCTGCGCTGCGCCCGCTCGACCTCGAAGGTGTCACCGTGGAACAGGCGCTTGATCGGATACTGCATTTACCGACGGTTGCCAACAAGACCTTCCTGATCACGATCGGTGACCGCAGCATCACCGGCATGGTTGCGCGCGACCAGATGGTCGGGCCCTGGCAGGTGCCGGTCGCCGACGCGGCCGTCACGGTAGCCGATTTCGACGGTTACGCCGGTGAGGCGATGAGCATCGGCGAGCGCACACCGCTCGCACTGCTGGACGCTGCGGCCTCGGCACGTATGGCGGTCGGCGAGGCTCTGACCAATCTGGCGGCTGCGTCGATCGACGCGATCGGCAACGTCAAGCTGTCGGCCAACTGGATGGCCGCGGCCGGTCACCCGGGCGAAGACGCACGGCTGTACGACGCGGTGCATGCGGTGGGCATGCAACTCTGTCCGGCCCTCGGCATCGCGATACCGGTCGGCAAGGATTCGATGTCGATGAAAACGGTGTGGCAGCACCAGGGTCGGCAACGCACGATGGCCTCACCCCTGTCGCTGATCGTCTCTGCGTTCTCGCCGGTTGCCGACGTGCGTCGGACCCTGACGCCGCAGCTGCGTACCGGATTCGGCGATAGCGACCTGGTGTTGATCGATCTGGGCCGTGGTCGGAACCGGCTCGGGGGCTCCGCGCTCGCGCAGGTGTATCGCCAGATCGGCGACCGGGCGCCGGACGTCGACGAGGCGGACCTGCTGAAATCGATGTTCGAGACCGTTCAGGAACTCAACCGGGACGGGATGCTGCTCGCGTACCACGACCGGTCCGACGGCGGTCTGCTGATCACCTTGTGCGAAATGGCTTTCGCGGGGCGCTGTGGGCTCGAGGTGGATCTGGCCGGCCTGGCCCAGGACGACCTTGCGGTCCTGTTCAACGAGGAACTCGGCGCCGTGCTGCAGGTGCGTCACAGCGACAGCGACGATGTGCTGAACCTCCTCGAACAGGCGGGGCTGGGTGGCTGCTGTCAGTTGATCGGTACCGTGCGCGACGATGAGGTCATTCGCGTCTGTCATGCAGGCCGCGTCGTCTACGAAGGCCATCGGGCGGTACTTCAGCAGGCCTGGTCCGAGGTCACACTGCAGATGCAGGCGCTGCGCGACGACCCGCAGTGCGCGGCAGAGGAGGGTGCCCGCATCGCGGAACCGGACCCGGGCCTCTCGGTACGTCTCAGCTTCGATCACAATGACGATGTCGCGGCACCCTTCCTCGAGCATCGCCGGCCGCGCGTGGCGATCCTGCGCGAGCAGGGGGTGAACGGGCAGGTCGAGATGGCTGCCGCATTCAACAAGGCCGGCTTCGAGTGCGTCGACGTCCACATGTCCGACATCCTCAGTGGCCGCATCGTGCTGGACGGCTTTCACGGGCTCGCGGCGTGCGGTGGCTTCAGCTATGGCGACGTGCTCGGTGCAGGCGAGGGCTGGGCCAAGTCGATACTGTTCAACCAGCGGGCGCGCGATCAGTTCAGTGCCTTTTTCGACCGCGACGACACCTTTGGCCTCGGCGTCTGCAACGGCTGCCAAATGCTGTCCAACCTCAAGTCACTGATCCCCGGGACGGCGCACTGGCCACATTTCGTACGCAACCGCTCCGAGCAGTTCGAGGCCCGGTTCGTGATGGTGGAGGTTGCGACGACGCCATCGATCATGCTCGAGGGCATGGCCGGCTCCCGACTGCCGATCGCGGTGGCCCATGGGGAGGGTCGGGCCGAGTTCTTGGACCCGGCACAGCTCGCGGCGGTGCGACCGCAGGTGGCGCTGCGGTATGTCGAGAACGATGGCGAGATCGCACGGCGGTATCCGGCCAACCCGAACGGCTCACCGGACGGGATCACCGGGCTCACCAGTGCCGACGGGCGCGTGACGATCATGATGCCGCACCCGGAACGCGTGGTCCGTGCGGTGCAGAATTCCTGGCACCCCGATGAGTGGATCGAGGACGCCCCCTGGCGGCGCCTGTTCCGCAATGCGCGGCGCTGGCTCGGCTGATGCGCGACGAGATCGAAGACCTGCAGATGCGCTTCGCACACCAGGAGCTTGCGATCGAGGCGCTGCACGAGACGCTGCTGAGGCAGGATCGGCTGATCGTCGCGCTGCGCGACGAGCTGGACCGGGTCAAGGCCTTGTTGAACGAACTGACG
>CBDTXT010000359.1:0-3709 GCA_965364465.1 uncultured Chromatiaceae bacterium | reverse complement strand
ACAGCGCTCGACGACGAAGACCTGGCGGTCATCCCGATGGCACAACCACGCCCCGAGCACTGTGGAAACTGCCACGGACTGGTGCATACCGGCACCGAACCACTGCTGGTCAAACTGGGATCGGGGGAGAACTGGGCCACAGAGACAACGGGCCAGGTGTTTTCGGCACAGCGTATCCGGCTCTCGGCACTCAACCTGCGCGGCAAGGATGCGCTCGGCCGGGCCTGGGACCTGCATGCCCAGCGCCTGGTGGAGTGCCGTGACTGCCACTATTCGAAGACGGCGCCGGAGCGCGCGTCGACTGGCGACGTCGTGGCCAGCGAGACCCATGCGGCGGGCGGGCTGCGGGACTGCGACAGCTGTCACGTCGATCTCTCCGGGCACGACTGGCTGCCCGAGAAGCAAAAGCACTTCGCCGCCGTGGCCTGCGAGTCCTGCCATGCGCCACGGTCGTACCTGCCGGCGCGCAAGCAAGTAGACGCCACCGTCGTGATGCCCGATGGCAAGCACCTGATGAGCTATCGCGGACTGGCACAGGGCAAGCCCGACGACCTGGCCCGCGGCTTCTCGGTCGGATACCAGCCGCTGTTGATGGAGACCCCGACGCATGAGGGCGTTGGCAAATGGGCCCCGCTGAACCTGGTCAGCCGCTGGTACTGGGCCGCGGGCCACGATGGTGTGGAGATCGATGGGGCGCAGCTACGGGATGCGTGGGCCGAAGGCGGACGCTACCGTCCGGAGGTGATCGCGCTGTTCGACGCGGACAGCAACGGCAGCCTTGGACCGGACGAGCTCATCCTGGATCGGGCTGACAAGGTGGCGTTGATCCGATCCCTGTTGGTGGCGCAGGGCGTGGCCGAGCCGGTGATAAAGGCAGAGGTACGTGCACACCATATCCATCACGGTGTCGCGCTCGACGACGCGAACCGCGACTGCGCCCGCTGCCATGACGAAAGTCAGGAAGGCGATTTTGAACTCGCCGACCACCTGCCCGGAGACGTGCTGCCCAGCGTCTTCCACGGGATTCCCGCGTCGTTCAAGGACAGTTGGCGAATGACGGCCGACGGCGGTCTGAGCCTTCCCAGGCCCGCGCCCTTGTCCGATGTAGCAGTCAAATCAGAGGAGAGACGCTGAACATGGCGCAACCACCCAAACGCGATCGCTACTGGGACCCCTATCTCGCCGGGGCACTGCTCGGGATCCTGTTGTTTGCGACCTTCTTCCTGACCGGCCACGGTCTGGGCTCATCGGGCGGCGTCAACCGTATCCTGGTTGCGATCGAAGACCTTGTCGTCCCGCGACACGTAGACACGACGCCCTATCTCGCCGCAATGGCCGGCGCCGAACGCAACCCGCTCGATCACTGGATCGTGTGGCAGGTCGCCGGGATCCTGGCCGGCGGTTTCGTTTCCGGTTGGCTACGCGACAGGGTCCGTCTCGAGACACGCCGCGGCCCCCAGATCACGGTGCGCACGCGCTGGGCAATGGCCTTTGTCGGCGGCATCTTCATGGGCTACGGCGCACGCCTTGCGCGCGGCTGTACCTCGGGGCAGGCGCTGAGCGGCGGCGCGGTACTGTCGGCCGGCAGCTGGGCCTTCATGCTTGCGGTGTTCGCCGGCGGCTACCTGCTGGCCTGGTTCGTACGCCGCCTGTGGCAACCCGGGAGCGACATCTGATGGCGCCGTTCGAACTCAGCGGCGCACTCGGCCATTTCGGCGCCTGGGCGGTCTACGCAATGATCGGCTTTGCATTCGGTTTCATCCTCGAGTCGGCGGGCTTCGCGGACTCACGCCGCCTTGCCGCACAGTTTTACTGGCGTGACCTGACCGTGATGAAGGTGATGTTTACCGCGATCCTGGTGGCCGCGGTACTGATTTTCTGGGCGACCGCACTGGGCTGGCTGGACTACGACGCGGTCTGGGTCAATCCGACCTATTTGTGGCCGGGGATCGTCGGCGGACTGATCATGGGTGTCGGCTTCATCCTTGGCGGCTTCTGCCCCGGCACCTCGTTGGTCGGCGCGTCCACGCTCAAGCTGGATGCGATCTGGTTCGTCGCCGGCACCGCGGTCGGTATCATCGGCTTCGGCGAAACGGTGGCGCTGTTCAACGACTTCTGGCACTCGAGTGACCTCGGGCGGCTTACGCTGCAGGGCTGGCTCGGACTGCCGACCGGGGTGGTCGTACTCGGGCTCGTGGCGATCGGGATCGTCGTGCTGTGGGCGGGCGATATCCTGCGGCGGCGAATCCATGGCGACCCCCGATGAAGACCAGCCAACTGCACACCCTCGGGGCGGCCCTGCTGCTGCTCGCGTCGGTGGGCCTCGCCTTGTACGGGCAACCTGACCCTGAAAAGCGATGGCGCTACCTGGCGGACGAGCTCGGACCGCCGCTGGCCGAGCGCCAGGTTCAGATCGAGCCCGCCGAATTGGCGGAGCTGATGCGCAACGACTACGTGGATCTGCAGATCATCGACGTGCGCAACGAACGTGATTGGAATCTGTTTCATCTTTGGGGCGCGGAACGGCTCCGGAATGAGGCACTGCTGACGCAGCGCCAGCGATTCGCCACGCTGGCGGACAACGGCATCATCGTATTTGTAAGCAACGATGAGGTGTCCGCCACAGAGGCCTGGAAGCTGGTGATGGCCAACGCCTCGAGGCCCAATGCCTATATCCTGGCCGGCGGCATCAACCGCTGGCTGGCCGAGTTCGCCCCGGGCCATCATCGAAGGCCACACGCCGCCGACGAGGCGGCAGATGAGACACTGCGTTACCCGGTGAGAAAGGCATTGGGATCACGTCACCCGGCCGCGCTGCCCGACCAGCACCATATGAAAGATCTCGACTTCCCACGCAAGGTCAAGCTTCAAAAGCGCGTGACCGTCAAGGGCGGTTGTGGCTGAGCGTCAGTCCCTAGTATCGCCGCGGCAAGGAGTATTTGATACCGGTCAAGCAGAGCCGTCTGGCGCTTTTCCCGGAGGCGATTGTCGTGTTGAAGTAGGAGTATCGGAAAAGCCAGGAACGCCGGGAATAGCGCAAAGTCGAGGATCCCGGCGCCATCACAATATGGAGGTCGATGATGCGTCGTTTCAATTCATTGTTGCTTACCCTGCTGGTGCTGCCCCTGCTGGCCACTGCGGCGGATACCATCCCCAAAGACAAGGATGTGATCACTTTCGAGAGCAAGCGCGGAGTGGTCACCTTCAACCACTCCTTGCATGCGACCGTGCGTTCCATCGAGTGCGGCAGCTGTCACCATACGCACAAGGCGGGCGAGGCGATCAAGCCATGCTCTGATTGCCACAAGAAGAAGGAGACGGCGGTCGAGGGCTTCTCGGTCCTGGCGCCGAAGAACCAAAAGGCGTACCACACCAAGTGCAAGGGCTGCCACAAGTACACGCTCGAGGAACTCGAGAAGCCGGCCGGCCCGACCAAGTGCAAGCTCTGTCATATCAAGGGCTGAGACCGTCGCACTCGCACTGAGCGGAAGAAAGACACCCGCCGGGCCCCGCATCACAGCGTGGCCCGGCGGTCGCCTCGCCACGGCTAGCCGCCGCTTTCGTCGAACTCCCGTTCCAGGCGCCGCTGCAGCTGCTTCGGCGAGCCGGTGCGGCGCGCCAGCAGGTCATAGGCAACCGACCAGCTGCACCCGGAGAACACGGTCGCCGCGAGCACGCCGTACAGGATCACGGTGCCGATCACGGCACG
>CBDTXT010000358.1:0-3716 GCA_965364465.1 uncultured Chromatiaceae bacterium | reverse complement strand
GGCCAGGTAGCGGGGCTCTGAGAGTAACCGAACTTACCAAGCAGCCCACTAGCTTTCATGCCCGGTAGAGCCTGAGAAAATCATCCACGACCTGCTCGAGATGCGGGCCCAGTTCTGCCTCGTCGATCGAGGCCCGCAACCCCAAGAGAAGTTGCAGCTGATACATCCCGATCGACATGTTGAGCAACTGGGTGGCGGCATATAGCAACCGATCCTCGGCGATGCCCAGCCGACCCTTGGCGACCTGCCGCTGCAAGAAGTGGCAGACGGCGATTTGGGTCCGCTTGGGCCCGCTGTCGAAAAACAACGCAGCAATTCGCGGCTGACTGGCCGCCTCACTCATGACGACGCGATGCATCGCGACAACGTCGGGGTCGAACAGCAGGTCGACAAAGCGGCGCGCAATGGCCAACAAGCCCGTGCGCAGATCGTCGTCTTCGACTATCGCCGTCTCGTCAAAACCGTACCCGGCGACCTTGGCGCTGATACAGGCCTTGAACAGATCCTCCTTGTTGGCGAAGTGGCTGTAGACCGTCTGCTTCGACACACCGGCTCGCGCGGCGACGGCATCCATCGATGTGCCCTGGAATCCCTGGGCCAGAAACAGCTCTGCCGCAGCACATAAAATCGCTTCGGCCTTGGCCACGCTCTTGGGCCGTCCGGCACGCACCGGGGCCGATACTTCTGGCATCGCAATACCCTCTCAAAGTCTGCGCAATAACGGAACTCGACAGTCCAGTTTTATGCGTCTATTATCACACCGTACGGTCTAGTTTAGCAAAGCAGCCATCGCACGGCCAGCCAAACCGCAGAGGCACAGTTCATGTCCAGACAATCCAAAACAAAGCCTGTCATCGCCACCCTCGTCCTTGGCGGGCTGCTCGGCGCCGCGGCGGCCGCCCTGCTGCCGTCCCCGCATCATGCTGTTTCGGCGACCGCTATGCGACCGGTAGCACTGCCGGTAGAGACGGATGCCATCATCCCGCAGGACAGCTTTGCGATGCAGCGGACGTTTTCCGGCCGGGTTCAGGCGAAACGTCAGACGGCGCTCGGCTTCGAACTGGCCGGCCGCCTCGCCGAGGTATTCGTCGACGAGGGTGACGTGGTCGAGGCCGGTCGGTTGCTGGCGCAACTCGACACCGCGCGATTGCAGGCAAGCCGTGCCGAACTGATCGCCGCCCGCGCCGAGGCCGAGGCCAGGCTTGCGCTCGCCGATGTCACGCTACAGCGCACGCGCGGCGTCGTCGACAGGGGCGGCGTTTCGCGCCAGGACCTGGACGAGGCACGCGAGGCGCTGCGTGCCGCCTCGGCGACGCTGGCACTGGCCGACCAACGTATCGCAACGATCGACATCGAGCTCGGCAAGACCCGGCTGATCGCACCCTTCAATGCCACGGTGATCAGGCGCGATAGCGATGAAGGACGCGTGCTCGAGGCCGGCCATCCGGTCCTGACATTGCAGGAACGCGGCGCACCGGAAATCCGCATCGGCATTGCCGGTCGGACACTCGACAGGCTCGAACCCGGTCGCGTCTATCCGGCCACCTGGCGGGGTCAGCACATTGCGGCAAGGCTCCGGGCCCTGCTCCCGGTCCGTGCGGCAACCGCGCGCACGGTCGATGCCCTGTTCGACCCGGTCGACCCGCCGGACGGCATGCTGCCCGGCGACATGGTCACGCTCACACTCGAGAGTGAGATCACCCAGCCCGGCAGCTGGCTCCCGCTTGGTGCACTGACCGAGGGCCAGCGCGGCCTGTGGAGCGTCTACATCGCCGAGCCCTTAGTCGGAGAGGATGCGGATCTGACCGCAACCCATCGCATCGTACGGCGCACCGTCGATGTCCTGTACCAAAGTGCGGACCGTGTGTTCGTCCAGGGCGCACTGCGGCCGGATCAGCGGGTCGTGATATCGGGCCTGCATCGCATCGTGCCGGACCAACCGGTGCGTCTCGCCCGCGATGCCGCTCAGCTCGCGGAGATCCGCCATGACTGAGCGCAATGATTCGCCACTCGGGCTGTTTACGCGCAACCGTCACCTGCTGATCCTGACGATTGTGATGATCCTGGTTGCCGGCGCGTCGGCATTGCTGTCGCTGCCGCGCGTCGAAGACCCCCGAATCACGACGCGCAATGCAACCATCGTCACGCCCTTTCCGGGTGCTTCGGCGGCACGGGTCGAGGCCCTGGTATCGAAAAAGATCGAAGACCGGCTGCGCGAGCTGTCGGAGATCAAGACCATCGCCTCCGCCTCACGCAGCGGCATCTCGGTGGTCAACATCGAACTGCAGGACTGGGTGGGCCGCGCCGATAACGAGCAGATCTTTGCCCAGGTGCGGGACCGCCTCGCTACCGCCGCCAACGACCTGCCGGCCGGCGCCGGTGCGCCCGTCTTCGACGACATGCGCGGCGCCGTCGCGTATTCGATGATCTTTGCGCTGGCCTGGGACGACCCGAACCTTCCTGCACTTGGCGTGCTCAATCGCCTCAGCGCCCAGCTCGGCGATCGCCTGCGCAACCTACCGGGCACCGAGCAGGTGGTCTTTTTCGGTGTCGCCGAGGAAGAGGTCCACGTCGATGTGGACGCTACCGAGATCGCCGCATTGGGGATTGCCCCGGAGCAATTGGCCGCGCGCATCGCCGCCGCCGATGCACGACGCTCGGCCGGCACCTTGCGGCATACGGCACGTGATCTGCCCTTGGAGGTCAGCGGTGCATTCGATTCGGCTCAGCGCATCGCAACGATTCCGCTGGCCGCCAACGGACGCGGTGGCGTCGTCCATGTCGGCGACATCGCCACCGTGCGCAAAGGCTGGCAAGACCCACCCGGGCAGATCGCACTGCATGACGGGCAACGCAGCATCCTGGTCGCCGTGCGCACCGAGCAGGACATCCGTCTCGACCGTTGGGCGGACGACGCGCGGATGACGGCGGCCACCTTCGCCGCGGAACTCGACCCACGCATCGTGCTGCACACGGCATTCGACCAGAGCCTCTATACCGATGAGCGCCTCGGCGGCCTGGCCGGCAATCTGCTTGCCGGCGCGACCATCGTGATGCTGGTCGTCTGGTTAACGATGGGCCTGCGCCCGGCCCTGATCGTCGGCGCGGCGCTGCCGCTGTCGGCCGGACTCTCTTTGTTCGGCCTGACCTTGTTCGACGAACAGATCCACCAGATGACCATCTTCGGCATGATCATCGCGATCGGCCTGTTGATCGACAACGCCATCGTGATGACCGACCAGGTGATTTCACGGCGTCGCGCCGGGGCCAGCCCGGTCGCCGCCGTGAAGACCGCGACCCGCCACCTGTTTGCACCGCTGCTCGCCTCTACCCTGACGACAATCCTCGGCTTCATGCCGGTGTTCCTCCTACCCGGCAATGTCGGTGATTTCGTCGGGCCGATCGCGATCGCCGTCGTGCTTGCGTTGATCGCATCGTTCGCGCTGGCGATGACTGTGATCCCGGCACTGGCCGGGCTGCTCGCCCACACCGAGCAGGTCCAGGGGCGGCGCTGGTGGCGCGATGGCGTACGCAGTGAGCCGCTCGGCGCCCGCTATCGCAGGTTTTTGCAGCTCGCCATGCACCGTCCGCGCCTGACGCTCTTACTCGCAGCGGTACTCCCGGTCAGTGGCTTTGTACTCGCCGGCGGGCTTGGCATGCAGTTCTTTCCGCCCGCGGATCGCGACCAGCTCGAGGTCCAGGTCTGGATGCCCGCC
>CBDTXT010000357.1:0-3765 GCA_965364465.1 uncultured Chromatiaceae bacterium | reverse complement strand
CGGCAGAGCCTCCCGTCAGCCGCTACTCGGCGCCGTCCCTTGCCGGTGCTCCAGACCGCCGAGGTCCAGACCTTCGCGTCATCGCCCTGGTGCGCGACCATGTAGACGGGTCGATGGCCATGCGGCCCGTTCTTCGGGCTGACCTCGAAATTGCCGGTCACCTCGCGAGGCGCCTCTGAATCGCTGATGCGATCCATCGCCAGGAACATGTCGATACCCGGCAGATCTTTCTTCAGCGTCGACAGCTCCAGCAGTTCTTTTCCGGTCAGCTCCCAGCTGAAGGTGGGACAGTGCACGAAGGGATTGCCCTTGAGCGGATCACCCACCTTCACGTAGCCGTCGATCGACCCCTCGATGCGGATATGCGCCGTCTCGAGATGCGATACATCGAGCTCGATCGCATCGACGTCGCCGTAGGTATCGCTCTTGAACCCGACGGTAGTCGCCGATTGCCGCCAGCAGGTCTCTTCGAGATGCTCAAAGCCCAGGCCGACAAATTCGTTGATCACGGCATTGGTGATCGTGATCGTGCCCTTCCAGGCGGCCCAGCGGTAGCGATCCTTGATGCGCGCGCCGCCCCAACGAAACCGGATCTTGCGGTCCGAATAGCCGAGCTCCTGCTGCAGGTTACGTCGCCAGATCTCGCCCGTATGGTCATATGCAATGAGCTTGTCCCAACCGCGGTCGCCAAGAAAGCGATAGTTGATCTGCGCCGCGCCATTGTGTTCGAACTCATCGCCCATGAGGTGATTGCCGCAGGTGACGACACCAAAGGTGCGTTCGCCGGTCGACGCGAAAGTATGTCGCGCGCGCAGCGCTTTTCCGATCGCCTTGCGCGTCAGCTCGGGTGATATCACGCCGGAGATGCCACCCTTCGTACCAAACACCGCGGTGCCCGGCACGCCGCCGCCGCAACGTCCGCGGTGCTCGTCGCCGGCCATGCTGGCGCCAATCTTGTATCCACGCTCCATGGCCTCCTGATACAACCATCCGAAGTGCCCCCAGGCCGAACCGATCTCGACGAGCTTCTCCAACTCCGGGTGATGCCAGTCGAGGATGCAGCGGCGACCGCCGACATGCGGCGTCAACAGGTGACCTTCCGGATCCTTGATGTACGCTGCCCAAAGCTCCTCCACCGGCCAGGCGCCCGGAACCGCTTCGGTGGTACCAGAGTCCTCGTTCCAGTCGACTGAGCGCACGTGCGTGCCATCTTTCAGGTACGGAAACTCGGGTTCATCGTCGTGGAGGAAGATCACGTTATGATCGCCACCCGCGCAGGAGCTGCCACACCATTCTGTGCCCGGATAGGCGATGAATTCGCCGTCTGTGCAGATCTCGCGAATCAGCTGGACCGTGCTTTGCCAGCGCTCTGTCGTGATGTTGAAGTCGTTGTGCGCAAACGCCAGCACATCCAGGCCGGTGACGTCCCGCCCGTAGGTCAGGTTGTACTCGGTCGAGTTGGTGCCGATGGTGTCGTTCGAGTGAACGTGCAGGTCGGTGTAAAAGATCCGCGGGTAGTCCAGCTCCTTGTCTACCATGACATAAAAGGTCTGATCTTTGACAGCAGAGTGTTCCGGCATGCTCGCCGTGATCACCAGTTCACCCGGTTGATCGGTCGGCATGTCCTCCAGCAGCGAGACACACCAACCTTGCGAAGGCATGGTCAGCTTTTTGTCGTAGCACGTTTGTCCGTCGCGCTTCGCCTTCACATGCACTTTCTCCGCACGGTCCCAACAGGTGTTACCCCATTGGTCTTCGGCGCGAATACGCAGCGGCAGTTTTTCACCCTGTCGAACGATGCGCGACCCGGCCCATTGCAGTAGGGCCGGCGATCCGGGCTTGATGTCGATTACCAGGTCGGGTTCAACCGCGGCAAAGCGCGATGTACCCAGCGGGTCGACGTAACAACGAAACTTGAAGTCACGCTCGGTGAAGGTTTGCACACGTGTGCCCGGGCCGCCGAACCGCCGATCACCCATGCGGATAACGATGTGATCGCCGGCCTTAAGATAGCCATCGTAGGTGTCGACGATGATCGCCTTCTGGAATGGGCGTTCATGCCCCTTCTGGTCGAAACGCACCGACAGCTTCTGGACCGACGCGGGGCTCTGCCCCTTGACCGTTTCACCGGCGTGATACTCGGCGCTGACGTAGTTGGCCGCACTCGGATCGGTAGTCTGGAACAATTCCCAATCGGAGTAGAAGCGGAAGGTTGCCTTGAACCACGAACCGTCGGCCATGCCCGACTGCCCCAGTTCGTAATCAATGATGATCTCCTGCCACGATCCGGCTTCCATTTCCTCGATGCTGCAACTGACCGAGCCGAGGAACGGCATGTCCTTGGTTTTCTGGTAAAGGCCTTCGGGTGCGTAGTAATCGTCGCCGAGCACCTGCTTGAGTTCTGAGTCGGTCATTTTCTCCATGGATGCATCCTATAAGCTGATTGGGTGGTTTCTCGTTATTGCGGGCGGTTTGCGGCCGTCGCGGCGCGTTTCTTCTTACCTTCCTGAATGCTTTTCCAGAACGTGCGCACGATGACGAAGGCTGTGAGCACCATCAGGCCCATCGCGACCGGGCGCTGGAAGAACATGAAGGGATCGTTCTCGGAAATGATCACGACCTGCTGCAGCGCGCGCTCCCATTCCGGCGCCAGGATGAAACCGATCAGGAAGGCGACGTAGGAATAGTCGAACTTGCGCATGAAGTACCCGAGCACGCCGAAGGTGAGCATCACGCCCACGTCGAACATCGACGATTTGCCGAGGTAGGCACCCATCAGGCAGGTGAAGATCACGATGGGATACAGCACCATCGCCGGGATATTTACTGCGCGGCAGAACAGCCTCAGGCCGAAGCGACCGATCACCAGCAGGAACAGGCTGGCCAATACCAAGCTGCCATAGATGCCGTACATCAGCTGCGCGTTCTCCTGGAACAGCAGCGGCCCTGGCTGCATACCGTGAATCATGAACGCGCCCATCAACATCGCCGCCGCGAGGTTACCCGGGATGCCCAATACGAAAAGCGGTATCAGGCTGGAGGCAACGACCGAACTGTTGGCGGACTCCGATGCGGCGATGCCCTCCAGACACCCCTTGCCGAATTGTTCCTTGTGCTTCGAGCGTTTCATGGCCTGGTCGTAGGACATGAACGATGCGACCGGCGCCCCCAGACCTGGCATCGCGCCGACGCCGATACCGATCAGGCTGGAGCGCAACAGCGTTTTGAAGTTGGAGAAGAACTCCTTCAGACTGATAAACCGATCCTCGTACTTCTTGGAAAACTTGTGGGCGCACTTTGCGGCTCCACCCGCGAGGGTGATCTTTTCCAGCTGAAGTATGATCTCGGAGAAGGCCAGCAGGCCGATGGCGACCGGGATCAGCGACAGCCCGGCACCGAGTTGATAGACATCGAACGTAAGCCGCGGCAGCGCCGTGACCGGCTCGGTACCGATCAGACCTACCGTGATCCCGAAAGCGGCAGCGGCCAGGCCGCGACCGATAGACGTTGTGCCGATACCAGCAATCACCGTCAATGCCAGCGAGATCAGCGCGAAGATCTCGGTCGGACCCATAAAGAGTGCGACGGCGGCCAAAGGCGCGGCGATGACGATAAGCACGATCGTTGACAGCAGGTCACCGGCGACCGAGCTGTACAGGGCCATGCGCAGACCTTTCTCGCCCTTGCCCTGTTGGGTGAGCGGATAGCCATCCCATGACGTCGCAGCGGCCTCGGGCGTTCCCGGCGTACGCAGCAGCACTGCGG
>CBDTXT010000356.1:0-3771 GCA_965364465.1 uncultured Chromatiaceae bacterium | reverse complement strand
GGCGCCCTATCATTACCGAACGCCCGGTTGGCTGCCTGGCCGGGTGGCGATAATTGATTGGGGTCAAGGTGGAGCTTGCCCAATGTCCGCATGCTCGGTCACATGCTCGAGATCAAGCCGCCATCATCGACGGCGCACGGTCGCCGTGCCAGAGGGGGCTGGTCCCCGCTGGCATTGGGCTTCCGCCCCTTTTTCCTGCTCGCCGGGCTGGCCGGCATACTCCTGCTGGTCCTATGGCCACTGGTCTGGCAGGGACGCCTCGCCGCCCCGCTGCACTACGGGAGCGTCGGCTGGCATGCCCACGAGATGTTGTTCGGTTTCGCGGCGGCAGTGATCGCCGGGTTCCTGCTGACCGCGGTGCGCAACTGGACCGGCTTGCCGACCTGGACCGGGCCGCGCCTTGGACTGCTTGCCCTGGTCTGGCTCGCCGGGCGTCTGTTGCCCTGGCTCGACGGCATGCCAGTGGCGCTGTGGATCGCGGTCGATGTGGCGTTCCTGCCGCTGCTCGCGTTGAGCCTGTATCGCCCCCTGTGGGGCGGCCAGAACCGGGTCAATCGCCTGTTCTTGCCGCTGCTGCTGATCATGGGGCTTGCGAATCTGCTGTCGCCGCTGCAGTTGCTCGGGGCGTTGAACGACATCGGCGACATGCACCGCACGATGCTTTACCTGATCGTGCTGCTGATCGCGCTGGTCGGCGGACGGGTCCTGCCGTTCTTCACCCGCAGCGTGCTGCCGGGCTTCGAGCCGATCGGACGACCCTGGGTGGAATACCTGACCTTCGCGCTGCTCGCTTCGATCATTTTGGTCGAGTCGATCGCATCGCCGCCCGCTGCGCTGTCTGGGCCGCTCTGGTTGGCGTTCGCGCTGGTCCAGGCGATCCGGCTGGGCGGCTGGTTCGATCGCCGTGTGCTCGCGATCCCGGTGCTCTGGGTGCTGCACCTCGGCTACGCCTGGCTGGTCCTCGGCGCGCTGCTGAGCGGCCTCGCCGCGCTCGAGCTGTTTCCGCGGGGCCCGGCACTGCATGCGCTCAGTGTCGGCGCGGTCGGGGTGTTCACGATCGGGATGATGGCACGGGTCGCGCAAGGGCACACCGGTCGACCGATCGACGTCGGCCCCGGGGTCACGCTCGCGTTCCTCGCGATCAATGCGGCGGCGCTGCTGCGCGTGTTCGCTACTGTGGGGTGGGGGAGCCATTATGCCCTCTGGGTCGATCTGTCGGCGGCACTCTGGGTGATCGGTTTCGGGCTGTTTGCCTGGCACTATGTGCCGATCCTGCTGCGCGCGCGGGTCGACGGCAAGCCCGGATAGCCCGCCTGATGCGGTGGGCGATGGCGACCCGGATCCGCTGTCTATACTCTGTGGGTCATCCCCGTGATGCCGGTAGAGCTGTGGCACGCGCCCTGTCTCGCGGACCCGGGGTCGTCCTGCAATATCCGATCGAAAGGAAACCCTCCATGGCCAAAGACACCCTGCCGGCGATCAGCGAGCACGGCGCGAGCGGCGAGATCGCGGCGCTGTATGCCGATATTCGCGACACACTGAACGTGTCCGCGATCAATTATGTGTGGCGGCACATCGCAACGATCGACGGCGGTCTACGCTGGGCCTGGGAGGCGGCCAAGCCGATGTTCGTCTCCGGGCGCGTGGACGGTGAGTGTGAGCATCTGCAGGCGCAGCTCGCGTACCCTGTTCTGCCTGCTTTGAGTGAGACGTCCCTGCAGCTGGTCGGTGTCGATCGGGACGGTCGCGAGATGAGCGGCGCGATCCTCGACACCTACAACCGGGGCAATCTGTTGAACATGGTATCGCTGTCGGCGCTGCTCGCGGACCCGGTCGCACCACCTGGCGGCGAGCGGCCGCGCGCCGACCTGCCGTTTACCCGCGTTGCGCTACCCCCGATCCCGGAGGTCGCCGACCTGTCCGATGCGGTCAGCGAACAGGTACTGGTGCTGAACGCGCTGGGCGCCAAGCCGGGGCCCAATCGCGTGGTTGCGAGCATCTACAAGCACATCGCACTGTGGCCCGGTTATCTCTCCCTGAGCTGGGCACAGCTCGCCGCGATGCATGCAGACGGTTCATTGCTGCGCGAGATCGAGGACACCCAGCAGAAGGCACGACGGCATGCCGCCTACCTGGCGGCGGATCTCGGCCCGCGCCCGGCGGGCGAGGTGGCGGACCGGGTGCGCAGCGCGGTGTTCGAGTTCACCGACACAGTGATCGCGCGCATGATCCCGATCGGCCAGATGCTGCGCGAGTCGCTGCGCACGCAGGCGGGCGGCCCGACCCTTCTGCCTTAGGGTCCTGCCTTAGGGCGCCGCTGTCCCTGTGGCGAGCAGGTTCCGTTTGCGCAATGCCTCGATCATCAGATCTGAATACCCCTCGACCTCCTTGCGCAATTCACCCGGTTGGAAGGTCTCGGTGGTGCCGGACCAGACGAGTTCTCTGGTTTTCGCATCCCACAGATTCGTCTCGACGACCGCAATGGTGTAGTTGCTGACCCGGGCCGGTTCGTAGTACGCCCAGCCGGCATTGTAATAGCCATAAAAACCGGGGCCCGGCATCGGCCGCACCTGCGGCGGGATGTACTCGGTCTTGTTGTCCATGCGCACCACCCGTGTCATCAGGACTGCGTCGGCCTCGGCCTCCCGGACGCCGTCCAACAGGGCCTGCTCGTCGGCCGCGCCGGTGCTCGGCAACAAGGAATAGGCGGGGGCGGCCGGTGTACCGGCCGCCCGAAGCTTGGACGAGAATACGTCCTCGAAGGTGCGGCGCGACCCGGCCTCCTGATCGATGCCAATCACCAGGAGGTTGCGGTAAGGCCCGTAGGCCTCGCCCTCTGCCTGCCACTCGTTGACCAGCTTCGTGGAGGCGCAGCCGCCGAGGAAAAGGCTGATCGCAAAAAAGAACAGGACTCGACTGTTGAACATGGTTCTGGACCTCATGGATTTTCAGGTATTGGATCCGGCGCAGCGCAGGGTCGTCCTCCGCAACCAATGCCCCATCATACCGCGGATGGTTCGGTTCGCTATCGGCCGCCGCATGCTCCGATCAGGCGCGCTGCAGCACGATCCCGGAGAGCGGCGGCAGGGTCAGGCTCAGCGAGTGCGGGCGCCCCATCCAGGGCCTGTCGTCGGCGATCAATGCCCTGCCGCCGTTGCCCAGGTTCGAGCCGCCGTACAAGGCCGAATCCGAATTGAAGATTTCATCGTAGTCACCCCCATCCGGGACCCCGATGCGGTAGTTCTCGCGCGGCACCGGCGTCAGGTTGAGTATCACGATCAGATACGACTCGTCACTGCGGCGGAGGAAACTGAGCACCGAGTTGTCCGCATCATGGCAGTCGATCCACTCGAAGCCGCGCCAGTCAAACTCGTAATGGAACAGCGCCGGGCAGCGTCGGTAAAGGTGATTCAGGTCCTTCACCAGCCGCTGCATGCCCTGGTGCAGCGGGTAGTCCAGCACGTACCAGTCCAGCGTCTGCATGCAGTTCCACTCCGTGCCCTGCGCCAGTTCAGTGCCCATGAAAAGCAGCTTTTTGCCCGGATGACAGAACATATAGGTGTAGAGTGCGCGGAGATTGGCGAAGCGCTGCCACTCGTCGCCCGGCATCTTGTTGGGCATGGACCCTTTGCCGTGGACGACCTCGTCGTGCGAGAAGGGCAGCAGGAAATTCTCGGTGAACGCGTAAAGCATGCTGAAGGTCAGGCTGCCCTGGTGATAGCGGCGGTAGATCGGCTCGTGCGCCATGTAGTCCAGCGTGTCGTTCATCCA
>CBDTXT010000355.1:0-3780 GCA_965364465.1 uncultured Chromatiaceae bacterium | reverse complement strand
TGGCCAGTCCACGTTCACCGATCACGACCCGATGTGGGATCCCGATCAGTTCCATATCGGCAAACATGACCCCGGGCCGCGCATCACGGTCATCGAGCAGGACGTCGACGCCGGCAGACATCAAGTCCCGGTAGAGCTGTTCGGCAGTCGTCCGCACCGCTTCCGACTTGCGCATTTGCATAGGGATGATCACCAGCGTGAACGGGGCGATCGCGCTCGGCCAACGGATCCCCTTGGCGTCGTTATGCTGCTCGATCGCGGCACCGACCACGCGTGACACACCGATCCCGTAGCAGCCCATCGACATCGTGACTTGCTTGCCGCTCTCGTCCAGCACCGTGGCATGCATCGCCTCGCTATACTTGCGTCCGAGCTGGAAGATGTGACCGACTTCGATGCCGCGCGCGATCGTGAGCGTGCCGCTGCCGTCCGGGCTGGGGTCACCTTCGACGACATTGCGTATATCGGCGACTTCGGGCAACGCGACGTCGCGTCCCCAGTTGGCCCCAAAGTAGTGATGGCCGTCGATGTTGGCACCGGCGCTGAAATTGCTGGCCTGCGCCGCGGCACGATCGACGATGGTCGGCAGCTGCAGTCCAACCGGGCCGAGTGAGCCCGGTCCGGCACCGATCGCGGCCCGGATCTGTGCCTCGTCCGCCATCTGCAGAGGCATTGCCACCGCCGGCAGTTTCTCCGCCTTGACCGCGTTCAGTTCGTGGTCGCCGCGCAGTACCAGCGCCACCAGCGCGGCTTCGGCGCCTTCCGCCGCAAGCACGATCAGGGTCTTGAGCGTGCGCTCGATCGGGACGTCGAACTGATCCACCAGCTCGGCGATGGTCCGGGCGTCCGGAGTGGCGACAAGTTCCATCTCGCCGCCGGGTACCGCGTCGGTCTGTGTCGGCGCGACGGCCTCTGCGAGCTCGACGTTCGCAGCATAGTCGCTGCTGGTGGAGAACGCGATCGCGTCCTCCCCGGAATCTGCCAGCACGTGAAACTCGTGCGAACCGCTGCCGCCGATGCTGCCGGTGTCGGCCGCGACCGGGCGGAAGTCCAGTCCGCAGCGCTGGAAGATGCGGCAATAGCTCGCATGCATGACCTCGTAGGTTTGCTGCAGCGAGGCCTGATCGAGATGGAAGGAGTAAGCGTCCTTCATCAGGAACTCGCGCGCCCGCATTACGCCGAAGCGTGGCCGTATCTCGTCGCGAAACTTGGTCTGGATCTGGTAATAGTTCACCGGGAGTTGCCGATAGCTGCGCAGCTCGTTGCGGGCCAGGTCCGTGATGATTTCCTCGTGAGTCGGACCGAAGCAGAAGTCGCGCTGATGGCGATCGCGCAGGCGCAAGAGCTCAGGGCCGTATTGCTCCCAGCGCCCGGATTCCTGCCAGAGTTCGGCCGGCTGCACTGCCGGCATCAGCAGTTCGAGCGCGCCGGCGCGGTCCATTTCTTCACGCACGATGTTTTCGACCTTGCGCAAAACGCGCAGACCCAGCGGTAGCCAGGTATAGAGGCCGGCCGCCAGCCTCCTTATCAGGCCGGCACGCAGCATCAGTCGATGACTCGCGATCTCAGCGTCGGCGGGTACTTCTTTCAGGGTCTGCAGCGGAAATTGTGAAGTGCGCATCTTGCTCTGCCTTTGGGCCGGAGCCGGCGATTCTAGCGGCGAGTGACGCCGAGCGCCAAGGAGTCAAGTTTCCTGCCTCGACGCCGCAAGAACTAAAGGCGGCATCAGGATCCCGGGTTGTCGGCGTAACAGGAGTACCCGCCAGGCATGTCTCTCCCATTAACGAGCCCGCGCGACAGCGTCGCGATCCGTCATGCCCTTGCGACTGCAAGCGTCTTGCTGCTGCTCGCGGGCTGGGTGTCAGCCAGGGGACTGCTGTTTGGCGACACCTTGCTGGAATGGATGGAGCGCGAATACGGTGCGGCCGCCCGCGGGCGCGTGGTCGCGTTGCAGGAACTGGTCGAGAGCGTTGCCGGCGTGAGCGATGTCGGCATGCTCGAACGAGTCAACACGTTTTTCAACCGGGTCGCTTACGATTCCGATCACGCGCGCTGGGACCAAAAGGATTACTGGGCGACGCCGTTCGAGGTGCTCGGCGTCAACGCAGCGGACTGCGAGGATTACGCATTGTCCAAGTACTTCACGCTGGTGAGCATGGGCGTGGAAGAGGCGCGCCTGCGCATCACCTACGTCAAATCGCTCGAAACCGATCAGCCGCACATGGTCCTGGCTTATTACCCGACGCCTACCGGAGAGCCGCTGATCCTGGACAACCTGACCGATCGGATCCTGCCTGCCGGCGAGCGTGATGATCTGGTGCCGGTCTACAGCTTCAACGGCGCCGACCTGTGGCTGGCTGTGAACCGCGCCGAGGGAAAGCGGATCGGCGGTGCCGAGCGGCTTTCGCGCTGGCAGGCATATCAGGCAAGATTGATGCAGCAGATGTCGGTTGGCGGATGAAGGTCGTTTAGCTGTGAGCCTGTCCAGACAACTCATAACTCTGATTGCGGTACTGGTTTTGCTCCTGTTCGCCGGCACGTTCGCGATCAGCATGCATACGATGCGCGGCTACCTCGAGTCTCAGCTCGGCTCGCACGCGCAGGATGCGGCGACCTCACTGGGTCTGTCGGCAACCAGTCATGTGGGACAGGAGGATCGCGCACTGGTGACCGCGATGGTCAATGCAATATTCCACCGCGGTGATTACCTGGTCATCCGTTTCGAGGACCTGGATGGCCTGGCCGACATCGAGCGGGTTGCTCAGCCCGAGGTGGATGACGTTCCCGACTGGTTCCAACGGCTGTTCTCGCTGCAGCCGCCGCAGCGCTCGGCGACGGTGATGTCGGGGTGGCGTCAGATTGGCAGGGTCGAGGTAGTCAGCCATCCCGGCCTCGCCTACCGACAGCTGTGGAGTTCGTCGATCCAGACGCTCAACCTGTTTCTCATCGCAACCCTGCTCGCTTTGCTGGGGGGCACCATCGCGCTGCGTCTGCTGCTGCGCCCGCTGAAGGCCATCGAGCGTCAGGCATCGGCCATCTGCAATCGCGAGTTTCCCCATCTCGACCGCCGCCCCTTCACTACCGAGTTCCGACGCATCGTTGATGCGATGAACCGGCTGTCGGGCAAGGTCGAGCGCATGTTGGACGATGCCGGGAGGCAGGCCGAAGAACTCCGCGGGCAGGCGTTTCAGGACCCGGTGACCGGCCTGGCGAACCGTCGCCAGTTCGTCGATGTGCTGGAACATCGTCTGGACACCCCCGGCCTGCTCGCGACCGGCGGCCTGATGCTCTTGCAACTGAAAGAGTTCAAGGCTTTCAATCAGGTGGAGGGCTACCCGGCGGGTGACGCACTGTTAGCGGAGGTGGCGCAGGTGCTGACCAAGCGCCTCGAGGGCGAACCGCGCTCGACGATGGCGCGTCTGTCCGGGGCCGATTTCGGCCTGTTGCTCGACGGGGTCAACGAAGAGGCAATGCGGCGTATCGCCGCAGACGCGACGGGCGCGGTGGTCGGGCTATATGGCCGGATGCGGCGCCCTTCCGACGATGTCGTGCATGTCGGCGGTGTTGTCTACGATGGCCAGGACGCCACGGCATTGCTGGCCGAGGCCGACATGGCGCTGCGCGAGGCTCAGCGCGAGGGCGTCAATGCCTGGGTCGTTCGCCGGCACCGACCGCAGGCTGGTGTCCCTCGGTCGGCCAAGGCGTGGCGTGAACTGATTACGCGGGCCATCGAAGAGCAGCGTTTCCGTCTGCCGGTTCAACCGGTGCTCTCGTGCCCGG
>CBDTXT010000354.1:0-3782 GCA_965364465.1 uncultured Chromatiaceae bacterium | reverse complement strand
CGGAACGCGCCCTGCCCCGCCGCATCAGATCGTCCAGCACCATGAGTCTCGGCGGCCGGTAAAGCGCCGTAGCCGGCGAAATCCGGGTCGCCAGGTAGGCGATCAATTCCCAGTTGCCCAGGTGCGGCATCGTGAAGATCAGCCCACGCCCGCGCCTGCTCAGTTCGCGACCAAACTCGAGAAAGCCGTTGTCGTCGACGGTCTCCCCCCAATCACGCGGGCGGCCGGTCCAGATCCGCAGCATGTGCGCGAAGCTCCGGCCGGTCTCGATCAGGTTGTCCCGCACTAGTTCCTCGCGTTGCCGCTCGTCCTTTTCCGGAAAACACATCGCGAGATTGGCGCGCGCGTTGCGCACCTCGCGCCCGCCCCGGCGGTAGAGCAAGCGGCCCAGGGCTGCACCGAGCAGGCCCGCCCAGTGAAAGGGCAGCAGCCCGGGCAGCCGGATCAACCGTGCCAACAGCCAGTCACGCATCAGGCCGACCGCCAATCATTACGTATTCTTTTGGGGCAGACATCGCTTGTTCGTCTATAAAAACTATTTTGCACCAAGACCGGGAGACGGCGCATGAGCAAGGCGGAACCTTCGGAATTATCGCCCAAACGGGCCCACCAGATGTTGCAGGATGACCCGCGGGCCGTGCTGGTCGATATCCGCTCGACCATGGAGTTCCTGTTTGTCGGCCACCCGACCGGCGCGGTGCACGTTGCCTGGATAGACGAACCGGACTGGGACATCAACCCGCATTTCGTTCCAGAGATCCGCAAACTCCTACTCGGCGGCGCGGTATGCGACAGTCTCGAGGGCTGCGCCCCGGTGATTCTCATCTGTCGCAGCGGCAAGCGCTCGGCGGAGGCCGGCAGGGTCCTGCTGGAGGCCGGATTGAAGGGTGTCTACCATATCGACGAGGGCTTCGAGGGCGACCTGGACGATCACCACCAGCGCGGCAATGTCGGGGGCTGGCGATTCCACGGCCTGCCGTGGGAGCAGTGCTGACCGGGCGACGGGGGGCATGTTAGGCTGCGCGCGAGTGGTACACGCCGAAAGTCCCGCATGGCATCCGAAATCACCCGGTGCACACCGGAACACATCGATTCACTAATCGCGCTGCTTGGCCGCTATGGCATGCAGATCGGGCACGTCGCCGCGGGCGTCCCGATCCCGGGCTCTTTCTGGGGCGAGAGCGAGGCAGGGCTGGTCGGCGACCGTTTGTTCCTGCGTGGCGATACGCCGCTGCACTCGGCGCTGCACGAGGCCTGCCATTTCATCTGCATGGACGAACGGCGGCGCCGCCAGCTGCACACGGATGCCGGCGGCGACGTCACGGAGGAAAACGCGGTCTGCTATCTGCAGGGACTGATGGCCGATCATATCCGCGACTATGACCGCGGCCGACTGTTCGCGGACATGGATGCCTGGGGATACACGTTCCGCCTCGGCTCTGCCGGGGCCTGGTTCGAGCAAGACGCCGACGATGCGCGGACCTGGCTGCTCGAGCAAGGTATCATCGATGAACAACAACGCCTGACCGGCCGACTGCGACATCACCAATGAACGAGAAGACGGACTCACCCATGATCAAGAAGTGTTTGTTCCCCGCCGCCGGCTACGGCACAAGATTCCTGCCGGCAACCAAATCCATGCCCAAGGAGATGCTGCCGGTAGTCGACAAGCCGCTCATCCAGTACGGGGTGGAAGAGGCGATGCAGGCCGGCATGTGCAATATCGGGATCGTTACCGGGCGGGGCAAGCGGGCGCTGGCGGACCATTTCGACGTCAGTTACGAACTCGAGCACCAGATCAGCGGCTCCTCCAAGGAGGGCCTGTTGAAGGACATCCGCAAGGTCCTCAATGACTGCACCTTTTCCTACACGCGGCAGTCGGAGATGAAGGGTCTCGGGCACGCTATCCTGACCGGGGAAACCCTGATTGGTCGCGAGCCGTTCGGAGTCATCCTGGCCGATGATCTCTGCGTCGGCGAGGGTGAAGGCGTGCTGGGCCAGATGGCCAAGATCTATGCAAAGTACCGTTGCAGCATCGTCGCGATCGAGGAGGTGCCGCATGATGAGGTACACAAGTACGGCGTGATCGCCGGCTCCGAACTGGAGGAAGGCGTCTATGTCGTCTCGGACATGGTCGAAAAGCCGTCGCCCGAGGACGCGCCGACCAACCTCGCGATCATCGGCCGCTACATCCTGACGCCGGACATTTTCGACGTGATCCGAGAAACACCGCCCGGGCGCAACGGCGAGATCCAGATCACGGATGCGCTACAGATCCAGGCGCGCAGAAACATGGTACTGGCCTATCGTTTCAAGGGGCGCCGATTCGACTGCGGTAGTGTCCATGGATTTGTCTCGGCCACCAACTACTTCTACGAACGCTGGAAGGAACACGAGCAGCAGGAATAGTGTTTCTGCCCGACGGTGCGCCGACCGGGTCTCAGTCTGGGAACAGACGCAGGAATGCGGCCGCCTTGTCCAGGCTCTCCTGGTACTCGGCCGCGCAGTCCGAATCGGCCACGATGCCACCACCGGCCCAGTAATAGAGGTCACGCCCCCGCTTGAGCAGCGTGCGGATGGTGATGCTGCTGTCCAGGTTGCGGTCAAAACCGAGCCTTATCACGCTGCCGCAATAGGCCTCGCGCCGCACCGGCTCCAGTTCATCGATGATCTGCATCGCGCGCCGTTTTGGCGCGCCGGTGATTGAACCGCCGGGAAAACTGGCGCGCAACAGATCGATCGCGTCCCGGTCGGCACGCAGGCGCCCGGTGACCGTGCTGACCAGATGGTGCACGGTGGCAAAGGACTCGACCTGGAACAAACCAGGGACCGCGATCGAGCCGGGTTCGCAGACCTTGCCGAGATCGTTGCGCAACAGATCGACGATCATCAGATTCTCGGCACGGTCCTTCGGGCTGCTCAGCAACTCCGCGCGCAGCACCGCATCACGTTCTGCGCTGTCTCCGCGCGGCCGCGTGCCCTTGATCGGGCGCGTCTGCACCACCCGGTCGCGAACGCTCAGAAACTGTTCCGGCGAAGAACTCAAGACCTCACCGAAGGGGTATTCGAGCAGCGCGCCGTAGGGGGCCGGGTTGTCCAGCCGCAGACGCTGGTAGAGTGTCCATGCATCGTGCGGTGTGCGCGCCCGGAAGCGCTGGGCGAGGTTTACCTGGTAGCAGTCGCCCTCACGAATGTAGTGTTTGATGCGACCGAAGCTGCGCGCATAGGCTTCCCTACCGATACCGCGCTCGTACAAGGTGCCCCAGCGCCCCCCACGGGGCGGTGCCGGCATCGGTGAACCGACGGCGAGCAGGCGTCGCAACGCCAATTGCCGGCGCTGCCGGCCGCGTGGATCGCGGCCCTGGCACACGAACCAGCTGCGGCGGCGCGCATGATCGACCACGACGGCCCAGTCGTAGAGACCGACCGCCATGTCGGGCCAACCCGGCAGGCCCGGACGCGACGCCAGCATGCCGGACGTGCGGGCCAGATCGTAGCCGAGAAAGCCGATCGCGCCGCCGGCGAAGGGCAGATCCGTATCTGTCGCCGTCGGCTCGCCTAGCGCACCACGCAGTAGTGTCCAGGGGTCTTCCGGCACGCGCTGCGATTCCTGGCCGGGCCGGTCGAGTAGCGTGACGCCGTCGCGGCTGGCCAGCGTCAGGTAGGGATCGGCCGCCAGGACGTCATGATAGGCACCGTCGGATGCGGTAAACCCGCGGTCCAGCCAGACCGGCCACGGCAGCTCGCGCAGTGCCGCGTAGTAAGCCCGGTTGTCGGGCCAG
>CBDTXT010000353.1:0-3784 GCA_965364465.1 uncultured Chromatiaceae bacterium | reverse complement strand
CTGGAAATCAACCAGCGCCGGGCCAAGATGAACCCCAACCTGACCATCCTGACGATGGCAGAGGTGACCGGCATCGCGGGTGAGGCCGGCGCCTATACGGCAACCGTCAAGCTGTCTCCGCGCTACGTCAACGACAACTGCACGGGTTGCGGGGATTGCGCCAAAGCGGTCGAGGCCGAGTTCGACGACGAGTACAACTACGGGATGAGCAAGCGCAAGGGGGCCTACCTCCCCCACGTGATGGCGCACCCGATGCAGTACGTGATCGACCCGCGGATCGTCGGTACCGAAGATGCGCAAAAGGCGAAAGCCGCATGCAAGTACGATGCGGTGGATCTCGACATGCAGGAGCGCGAGATCAAGTTTCCGGCCGGCGCCGTCATCTGGGCTACCGGGTGGCAACCGTACGACGCGGCCAAGATCCAGCCTTACGGCTACGACCGCTATCCGAACGTGATCACCAACGTAGAGTTCGAGCGTATGGCGGATCCGAAAGGTCCGACCGGCGGCAAGATTGTGCGCCCGAGCGACGGGAAAGAGGCCCGTAACGTCGCTTTCATCCAGTGTGCGGGTTCGCGTGACCGTAATCACCTGTACCACTGCTCGCGTATTTGCTGCATGGCCTCGCTCAAACAGACCCACTACGTGGTCGACGCCTACGAAGACGCCAAGGTCACCATTTACTACATCGACATCCGCGCAATCGACCGCTTCGAGGACTTCTACGAAACCGTCAAAGGCATGGAGAACGTGACTTTCACCAAGTCCAAGGTCGCGAATATCGTCGCCGACAAAGACGGCAACCCGGTGTGTCACGGCGTAGACACCGAAGGTTACCACCGGTATGCAAACCCACATGACCTGGTGGTTCTGGCGACCGGTATGGAGCCTTCGGTCGCCAAGAGCGACTTCCCGGTCGACATCGTGATCAACCGCGAGGGCTTCATCGAGCCAGATGCCGCCAATGGCGGTGTGTTCGCAGCCGGTTCGGCGTCCGATGCCTTGGACGTGAACCGCGCAGTTCAGCACGCAACCGGCGCCGCCCTGAAAGCCATTCAGGTCGTCAACCGGGTTGCAGCAGCGGAGGCCTAAGACATGGCAGACGAAAAGAAATTTGCAGGTTTCATCTGCACCGGCTGCGGCATCGGCGATCGCCTGGATGCCGGCCAACTGGAAACGACCGCGACGCGCGACGGCAAGATGCAGTCCTGTCAGCAGCACGAGATGCTGTGCAGCAAGGACGGGGTGCAGATTATCCGCAACGCCATCGACAACGACGGTGCCACCCACATCATGATCGCGGCCTGTTCGCGCCGCGCCAAGGTCGAGGCCTTCAGCTTCACCGACGTGGCGATGGCGAGAGCCAACCTGCGCGAAGGCGTGATCTGGTCCCGCCCCGACACCGAGGAGAATCAGGAGACCACGCAGGAGATGGCGGACGACTATATCCGCATGGCCTGCGCCGAGGTCAAGTACATGTCCCGGCCCAGCGTCTCCGGCGAGCAGGAGTTGAACAAGAACATCCTGGTCGTCGGCGGCGGCGTGACCGGCATGACCGCGGCCCTCGAAACCGCGGCCGCCGGCTTCCCGGTACACCTGGTGGAGAAGACCGGCGAGCTCGGCGGCTGGTCGGCCCGCTGGCACAAGCGGATCCCGGGCCGAGCTGCCGCAGACGGCGTCGGCAACGGCACCAACGTCGATCTGCCGATGCCAATGGACAACGACGTCGACGACATGATTGCCGCTGTCGAGTCCAACGACCTGATAACGGTCCACCTGAACAGCACCGTGACCAAGACTTCCGGCGCTCCGGGCCGCTTCTCGGCCGACATCACGACCGAGTCGGGCGGTACGACCACGGAGAACTTCGGCGCAGTCGTTCAGGCATCCGGCTGGAAGGAGTTCGACCCGTCGGACCTCGGCTACCTGGGCTCGAGCAACGCCGACGTGGTCAGCAATGTCGAACTCGAGGCTTTGGCGAAGGCGGCCGGCGACGGGCCGATCAAGCGCCCCTCGGACGGCAAAGAGGTTCAGTCGGTCGTGTTTGTGCAGAACGCCGGCCAGGCATCGACCAAGGAAGGCCACCTGCCCTATCACTCGGGCATCGGCGACCTGATTGCGATCAAGCAGGCCCTGTATTTCAAGGCACAGAACGGAAAGGACTGCGACACGACGATACTTTTCGACAACCTGCGCACCCCGGGGGCAGCCGGCGAGGACTTCTATCGCTCCGGCCAACAGCAGATGGTGATCTTCTCCAAGGGCCAGGTGAACGAGGTGACCAGTTCCGGTGCCGGCGCAAAGGTCAGCTTCAAGGACCTGATCCTGGACGAGGACGTCAGCGTCGAAGCCGACCTGGTCGTGCTCGACCTGGGCATGGTGCCGAATTCCGGCCCGGACCCCTACGCGGCCAGTGAGTCGCAGGAGGGCATGAGCGACGACGAGAAGGCGGAAGCCAATCAGGCGGCGGAAGTTGCCGTGCCGATCGACTCGATCCTGAACCTTGACTATCGCCAGGGCACCGACCTGCCCCAGCTCAAGTGGGGCTTCACGGATTCACACTTCATCTGCTTCCCCTACGAGACGCGCCGCACCGGCATCTACGCTGCGGGCCCGGTGCGCCGGCCAATGGACATCAAACAGGCACAGGATGACGCGACCGGTGCGGCCATGAAGGCGATCCAGGCGGCGGTGAATGCCGGCCAGGGCGCGGCCGCGCACCCGCGTGTCGGCGATTTGTCGTACCCCTCGTTCCGCAAGGAGGGCTGCACCCAGTGCAAGCGCTGCACCGTGGAATGCCCGTTCGGCGCTATCAACGAGGACGAGGAGCGCTACCCGGTGTTCAACGAGTCGCGCTGCCGCCGTTGCGGCACCTGCATGGGCGCCTGCCCGGTGCGCGTGATCTCGTTCGAGAACTACTCGATCGACTCAGTCGGTCAGCAGATCAAGAACGTCGATATCCCGGACGAGTTTTCCGAGAAGCCCAGGATCCTCGTAATGGCCTGTGAAAACGACGCCTACCCGGCCCTCGACCAAGCCGCGATGAGCGGCGAGGAAATCAGCCCCTGGGCGCGCGTGGTCCCGGTCCGCTGCCTGGGTTCGGTCTCGCTGTCCTGGGTTACGGACGCGATGAACAGCGGTTACGACGGCATCGTGATGATGGGCTGCCAGCGGGGCGACGACTACCAGTGTCACTTCGTGCGCGGTTCCACCATGGCGGCTGAGCGTATGGCCAAGGTGGGCGACACCCTGTCGACCCTGAACCTAGAGCCTGAGCGCGTCGTGGTTCACGAAGTCGCCATTACCGACATCGAGCGCGCGCCGCGTCTGATCAAGGACATGGAAGAGGTCGTCGAGAAAGTGGGCATGAGCCCGTTCAAGTTCTAAGCGAGGTTCGTTATGAGCGATATGAATACCGCAATGATAGAAAAGTATCGCAACAGCTTCCTGTCGGAAGTTGAGGCGAACGTCGAAGAGGGCGAGTGGGTAAAGATGTGCATGCAGTGTGGCGTCTGTGCCGGCTCCTGCCCTCTCGGAGATGCCTGGGAACACACGCCGCAGAAGATCTTCATGATGATCCGCGCCGGCAAGCGCGACGAGGTGCTCGGCTCCGATTCGATGTGGATGTGCACCTCCTGCTACAACTGCATCGTGCGCTGCCCGCGTGAATTACCCATCACCCACATCATGCACGGCCTCGCACACTATGCGAAGCGCCTGGGTATCGCACCGAAGGAGCAGCCGACCGCAAAGTTCGCCCAGCTGTTCTGGGACAACCTGATGA
>CBDTXT010000352.1:0-3795 GCA_965364465.1 uncultured Chromatiaceae bacterium | reverse complement strand
ATGGCAACCAGCACGGCGAGCAGTATCAGCGATATGGAAAATCCGCCCAAGGCCGAATCCGGCGGGGTCAGATCGTCGACCCGTCGAGCCGGCAAGCCGTCACAGCCGCACCTCGGCCGATGCGGCCAGCCTCGGCGTCAGCAGCTCATCGGGCAGCTTACCCTTCATCTTCGCCTTGATCGGCGGCAGCATCAGGTCGTAGAGCGCCTCGGCACGCACGATGCTGGTACCCGACTCGACCGGGATCTCGTACTCGAGCGTACGTTCCTCGTTCGGCTTCAGGCGGGTGTCCGACAGTACCTGCGTGGCCTTTGGCGGCGAGGTCGGCTTGCCGGCCTCATCGCCCAGCGTGTACCAGAATGCCGCCTTGGGATCGTCCTTGATCGGATGCACCTTGTAGTTCTTCCACAGCATCTTGCCGTCCTTGTCGTAGGTCGCGATGCGGATGAAGAAATTGCGGAACGGCGCACCGGTCGGATAGGCATGCGGCAGACGATTACGCACGGTCAGCGTCGCCTTGATGGTGTCGCCGTTGCGCTGTGTATCCATGTGCAGCGCGATGCCTCGGGTGATCATCTTGTCATCGTGCCCGCCGGCCATGCTGTGGTCGGCGATCGATACCGTCTCGCCCGCCACCACGACACCGTCTTTCATCTTGGGCACGGTCACGATCGGCATATGGCACGCCTGGCAGCTGACAAAGTTCTTGCCCGACCGGTACTCGTTGCCGGTGCGGCAAAGCGGGGTGCCGTGCGGGTTGCTGCGCTTCTCGTGGCAGCCCATGCAGACATCGTTGCTCTTGAACAGCTCCGACTTGTTACCCTGGATCGGCACCGGGTGATGCACCGGCGTCGGCCATTTGGCATCCTCTGGCGTCCGTTCGGTCGTGTAGCTGATGCCGGAGGGGCCATACAGGCTGTTCGGGTCCATCTCGTACGCATCGGTGCCGTACAACGGCTTGCCGTCCGCGGTATCGGTTCCCTTGAACTTGCTGAAAGAATGACAGGTGGTACAACTGATGCCAGCGGCGTAGGCCGGCTTGGCGTCCAGCTTGGTCTTCTTGTCCAACGCGGCCACCGGTGCGTGGCATTTGAGACAGACTGGGAATTTGCCTTTCTTGTTGGTCAGGCCCTCCTGCAGCGGGTCGCCCATCACGTTTTTGTAGAAGGCCCCGTGGATCGGGTCTTTCAATGCGGAGCTGTTCGCATGCATCGAGCCGGACCACTGGGAATAGATCTCCTCGTGGCACTGCTTGCAGGCCATCGCGTCTACGTGCTGCACGGGTTCGGCCGCTACAACGGCCGAGCTGAGCAACGGAAGGGTCGAACAAACGCCTGCGATCCAACGCAAGATTGGCAACATGACTGGTTCCTCCGGTTTGGCGTCAATGTTTTTTATTCAGATCGGAGCGCCTGATCCCGGGCGCGTCCAACCGAAGTTATTTCGCTAGAGTATGCGCAAAGCAAAGACCGGATTTCTTTGATCTGAGTTAACAGCTGCGCAATCGTTGCGACTTTGAGTTTGTCGTTGCTCGCTATCCTGATCGGTACCGACAGGTTCGCGACCGACCTAGATCTGGACACAAGCCGGACCGCAAGCGCTATATTATTAATTGCGCATATGTTTACCTTGCGAGTTGGCGCAACGGGACACGCAGCGCCGCCAGGCGGGTCATCGTCCCGGAAGGATGGAGAGGGCCCGCGGGCAGGCGGGCACTGGACATCTGGACCGCGAACCGCGCCGCCATCGCGCCGCGCCTTGATGCGGGACAATAATCGATCAACCGCGAACAGATAATATGTTCGTGTAGGGTACCGCTTTCTCGAAACGGCGCTTTACAATCGCGAGGCAAACCTGCTGCGACTTTGTTTTTGTCGACGCGTCGAGTTTAACTGCGCTCGGTCGGGCGGCAGACAACCGGGCCTGATCGCAACCCGGAACATCGGGACACTGAATGGAACTCGGTAGCTCTGAATGATGCGCAGCCATTTCGCCCTGGTTTCACTGATCGTGGCGCTGCTCTGTTCGACGGCGGTGACCGCCTCGTCCGATCCCTGGGACTTCGTCCCGAAACGCAGCCCGCCGACAGACCACAGCACCTTCTACAAGGGTCCTTTCGCAGACGGGCCGTCGGTCACCCGCGCCTGCCTCGAATGCCACCCCAAGGCCGCGAAGGACATCATGAAGACCGCGCACTGGAACCTGGTCGGCGATGAGGTCCTGGTGCCCGGGCACGACGAACCCATGCGGATCGGCAAACGTAACCTGATCAACAACTTCTGTATCGGTATCCGCTCGAACTGGCCGGGATGTACCAGCTGCCATATCGGCTTTGGCTGGAAAGACGACACCTTCGATCTCGAGGACGAGAGCCTGGTCGACTGCCTGGTGTGCCACGAGCAGACCGGTGCCTATCACAAGGATGCAGGCGATGCAGGACTGCCGGCGGCCGACGTCGATCTGCTGGCCTCGGCCCAGAGCGTCGGTCTGCCGACCCGCGGCAACTGTGGTGCCTGCCACTTCCTGGCCGGCGGGGGCAATGCGGTCAAGCACGGCGACCTGGATGAGAGCCTGCTGTTCCCGAATCCGGAAATCGATGTGCACATGGGCCGACTGGGTTTCCACTGCGTCGACTGCCACCAGGCCGAGGATCACCTGCCACCCGGGCGCTTACTCACGGTCAGCGTGGACGACAAGAACCGCTTGTTTTGCACCGATTGCCACCAGGGTGGAGAGATCCATGGCGACCGGCGCATCGACGCTCATGCCGACCGCATTGCCTGCCAGACCTGCCACATCCCGCTGATGGCCACGAAAACGGGCACCAAGCTGAGCTGGGACTGGTCCGAGGCCGGCCAGGATCTGCCCATTACGAACGAACACCTGTATCTGAAGATCAAGGGCCGCTTCACCTGGGTCAAGGGGGCACAGCCCGAGTATGCCTGGTACAACGGCACCGGCGAACGCTACCTGCTCGGCGACAAGATCGACCCCGAATCGATCACTTCGATCGCCGCTCCGTTGGGTGATCTTAACGATCCCAAGGCCAAGCTTTATCCCTTCAAGATCCATCGCGGTCGCCAGGTGTACGACACCGAGCATCGGCATTTCATCCTTCCGCACACGTTCGGCGAGAAGGGTTTCTGGACCCAGTTCGACTGGGACGATGCGTTGCGCATCGGTTCCGAGGTGACCGGTCTGCCGTTCAGCGGCCGGTACGACTTTGCCCCGACCAAGATGTATCTGCCGCAGAACCATATGGTGTCGCCGAAGGAAAAGGCCCTGCAGTGTCCGGACTGCCATGGGCCGGGGGGGCGCATGCATTGGCGCAGGCTCGGCTACAGTCACGACCCGATAGCGCGACCGAGCTTCGCGCACGAGCCGATCCCGCTACTGGACGCCGATGGCGAGATGGTGCACGAGTCCGGCAACCCACTGTCCGCCTCGATGACCTGCAGCCAATGTCACGAGATCGAAGAGCAGGACTTCCTCGCGACCCACGCCTATCACTCCACGGTTTCACCGGCGACCTTGATTCCCGAGCGCCGCGCTTTGATGCGGCAGGGTCCCGGGCTACCGCCCGACGAAGAACAACAGATGAACTGTTTTCTGTGCCACCTCGATCGCCCGAACCTGCCCGAGTGGCAGGCCGCGATCCAATCGGGAGAGCCTGACTGGGCGGTGGCCGGGACACTGATCGGGACCAGGGTGGGCCTGAAGGGCACTGCGGTAATCGAACGCATCGACCAAGACTACCGCTGGAACAGCACAGCGCTCGACGACGAAGACCTGGCG
>CBDTXT010000351.1:0-3810 GCA_965364465.1 uncultured Chromatiaceae bacterium | reverse complement strand
TGACGGCGCCGCTCGGTCTCGTCGATCGCCCGGCGCATCGAACCGGTAACATTGTCTCCGTAAAGTATGGCCTTGCCGCGGACGTTGCGCGCCGCGCGGCCGATGGTCTGAATCAGCGAGCCTTCTGACCGCAAAAAGCCCTCCTTGTCGGCATCCAGGATCGCGACTAGCGAGACTTCGGGCATGTCCAAGCCCTCGCGCAACAGGTTGATCCCGACCAGTACGTCGAACTCCCCGAGACGCAGATCGCGAATGATCTCGACACGCTCGACCGTATCGATGTCGGAGTGGAGATAGCGCACGCGTACGCCGTGCTCGATCAGATAGTCGGTGAGGTCCTCGGCCATGCGCTTGGTCAGCGTGGTGACCAGCACCCGGTCGCCGAGCGCGGTGCGCTGCTGGATTTCCGACAGCAGATCATCGACCTGGGTGCTGGCCGGGCGCACCTCGAGCGCCGGATCGACCAGCCCGGTCGGACGCACCACCTGCTCGATAATCGCACCCGAGTGCTCGCGCTCATAGTCGCGCGGTGTCGCGCTGACATAGATCGTCTGCGGCGAACGGGCCTCGAATTCCTCGAAACGCAGCGGCCGGTTGTCCAGCGCCGACGGCAGCCGGAAACCGTACTCGACCAGGGTCTCTTTGCGAGAGCGGTCGCCGCGGTACATGCCTCCCAGCTGCGGGATGGTCACGTGCGATTCGTCCACGACCAGCAGCGCTTCGTCCGGCAGGTAATCGAACAGGGTCGGCGGACCCTCGCCGGGCGCGCGCCCCGACAAATAGCGCGAGTAGTTCTCGATACCGGAGCAATAGCCCAGCTCGACCATCATCTCCAAGTCGAATTGCGTGCGCTGCTGCAGACGCTGGTACTCGACCAGCTTGTTCAACCCGTGCAGTTGCTCCAGGCGGTCCTTGAGCTCGACCTTGATCGCATCGACCGCGGCAAGGATGGTCTCGCGCGGCGTCACATAGTGGGTCTTGGGGTATATCGTATAGCGTGGCACCCTGCGCAAGATCTCGCCGGTCAGGGGATCGAACAGCGAGAGCGTCTCGATCTCGTCATCGAACAGCTCGATCCTGAGCGCCTCGTCGTCCGATTCGGCCGGGTAGACATCGATCACCTCGCCGCGTACCCGGTAGGTGCCACGGTGCAGCTCGACCTCGTTGCGCTTGTACTGCAGCTCCGCCAGCCGGCGCAGCACGGCGCGCTGATCGATCCGCTCGCCGCGCGACACGTGCAGCATCATGCTGAGGTACTGGCGGGGGTCGCCGAGGCCGTAGATCGCCGAAACCGTGGCGACCACGATCACGTCGCGCCGCTCGAGCAGCGCCTTGGTCGCCGACAGGCGCATCTGTTCTACGTGTTCGTTCACCGAGGCGTCCTTTTCGATGAAGGTGTCTGACGACGGGACGTAGGCCTCGGGCTGGTAGTAGTCGTAGTAGGAAACGAAGTATTCGACCGCGTTCTGGGGAAAAAAGTCACGAAATTCGCCATACAGCTGGGCCGCCAGCGTCTTGTTCGGCGCAAGGATGATGGTCGGGCGCTGCACCTGGTCGATCACGTTGGCGATCGTGAAAGTCTTTCCCGAGCCGGTCACGCCCAGCAGCGTCATCCCGGCCTCGCCGTCGCGCAGCCCCTCGGCCAGCAGACCGATTGCCTGCGGCTGGTCCCCCGCTGGATCGAACCGGCTGTGCAGCTGGAAGGTGTTTTTTGCCATAAAGGTAGTGAACGACTACAACTCAATCCGTTATGATATCAACCCATTGAGTCGCTGTGCGCCCGAACCAGGAGACCCGCCAAATTCCCATGAGCATCAAGCTGTCCACCCGTGTACAGGCCGTAAAGCCATCCCCCACCCTGGCCGTCACCGCGCGCGCCGCCGAGCTGCGCGCCGCTGGCAAGGACGTGATCGGGCTCGGCGCCGGTGAACCCGATTTCGACACCCCGGAGCACATCAAGGACGCGGCACGCCAGGCCATCGCCGACGGCAAGACCAAGTACACCGCGGTCGACGGCACGCCCGGGCTGAAGCAGGCCGTGATCGAAAAATTCAAGCGCGACAACGATCTTGACTATGCGCCGGAGCAGATCCTGGTGTCCTGCGGCGGCAAGCAGAGCTTCTACAATCTGGCGCAGGCGATTCTCGACCCCGGTGACGAGGTGATCATCCCGGCCCCCTATTGGGTGTCTTATCCGGACATGTCGATCCTGGCCGGCGGCGTCCCGGTGCTGGTTCACGCAGGCGCGGATCAACAGTTCAAGATGACCCCGGCGCAACTGCGCGGGGCGCTGACCGACAATAGCCGACTGGTGGTCATCAACAGCCCGTCCAACCCGACCGGCATGGCCTACAGCCTCGAAGAGCTGGCCGCGCTTGGCGAGGTGCTCCGTGACTATCCCAAGGTCGTGATCGCGACCGACGACATGTACGAACACATCCGCTGGGACACCGACCAGCCGTTTGTGAACATCCTCAGTGCCTGCCCCGATCTGGCGAATCGCACACTGGTGCTAAACGGCGTGTCCAAGGCCTACTCGATGACAGGTTGGCGCATCGGCTATGCCGGCGGGCCCGCCGCGGTCATCCCGGCGGTGAAGAAGATACAGTCCCAGAGCACATCGAATCCGACCTCGATCTCTCAGTACGCCGCCGAGGCGGCGCTGAACGGCCCGCAGGATTGCATCGCCGAGATGCTGACCCAGTTCAAGCTCCGCCACGACTATGTCGTCGAACGCCTGAACGGCATGCCTGGCGTCGAGTGCCTGCCGACCGACGGCACCTTCTACGTGTTCCCGTCAGTCAAGGGCCTGATCGATGCGATCGACGGGGTGAGCGACGACCTGCAGCTGGCGGAACATCTGATCGTCCATGCCGGGGTGGCCTTGGTGCCCGGCACCGCGTTCGGCCTCGGCGGACATGCACGGATCTCGATTGCAACCAGCATGCAGAATCTGCAGAATGCGCTGGACAGGATCGAGCGGGTGATCAGCTGATCGGCAGCTGCCCGCACCCGGTTCGGGATTAGACAACGGCGTCCAGGGATCGGACGCCCAAGACACGCAAGGAGGCTGCTCGACATGGAAGTCGAAAACCCACCACCGCGTCAAGCACGCGGAATCACCCTGGTCGAGCTGATCACGACACTGGCGCTTGCCGGTGTCTTGCTGGTCGTCACGCTACCGGTTTGGTCGGAGCTCGTCGAGCGCTCGCAGGTCACGGCCGCCGCGAATCAGCTGCTGACCGCATTGCGTTATGCGAGAAGCGCGGCCGTGACCCGGAACCGCATGATCGGCCTTTGTCCCAGTGACGACGGCAGACACTGTTCTGGGGACCCGTTTGGCTGGCAGCGCGGCTACCTGGTGTTCGAGGACCGGGACGGTGATCGCAGGCGCGCCGACGGCGAGCCCCTGCTGCGGGTACAGGATCAACTCCCGCCCGGTATGCATCTGCGCAGCACGGCCGGGCGGCCGGCGATCCGGTTCGGCCCGGACGGCGCCGCCTGGAGCACCAACACGACCTTCAGCCTCTGTCTCGGCGAGCAGCAGGCGACCCATCGCGCCGTGGTGCTGCTCGGGACCGGGCGCGCACGGGTCGACCGACGCCTGCCCGGCAACAAACCGATCAGCTGCGGCTGAGGCCTGCCGGACGGCAGACGCTGCGACTCAGGGGTTTCTCAGCCAAGACTGCCTTGACCGGACCGGCCGACGAAAGTAGAATTTGCGCTCGTATTTAATCCCCTGTGGCGCAGCGGTAGCGCAGCGGACTGTTAATCCGTTGGTCGTTGGTTCGAATCCAACCGGGGGAGCCA